>NZ_JBGSUU010000109.1:0-18789 GCF_041753295.1 Geminocystis sp. | reverse complement strand
GGCCGCGGAGGACGGTAGCATAGCGGGCGGGTTTGGCCTCACCGAAAGAGAGAAAAAACTTTGGTGACAGATAGTTGACATATTCATTGATGAACCGGGTGGAATACAGAACAACTTTGTTGTGAAAAAGGCGGGCAATGAAGACCTTGTCTGGTCCTTCTTCGAATGGCAGGCGATCCAGTTCATCCCGGATGCCCAGGTCATTAAAAATTGAAACCTGGTCCATACGCGAGCGGGCGACGGGAGAAAAATAGAAGATAGAAGATAGAAGATAGAAGATAGAAAGAAAACGGGGAGATATTAGGGCGTAATATTTTACGCCACAAGAGATTTTTTATCCTGCTTTTGCCAAAATTCGATCCTCGAAATTTAAAGTAACTTCTTCAGAAAATGTCGATATATCAGTTATAGAAGGTAAATAAACTTTTTCTACATAAGGGGTGAATCCTAACCATTGTTTAGAAATTTTCGCAAAATCTTCAGGCTCACCACTAACACAAAAACGAGTCGGTAAAAGGGTATTATGGTTATGTAAATTCATTAAATCTAATTCTCTGTAGGTTGCCTTAACAAGATAGTCAGCAGGATCGATTAACTTCACCGATGGTGGTAAAATTTCCGTGAATAATCCCTGTAAATGAGGATAATGAGTGCAACCATAAATTAAACCATCGATTTTATTTTCAATTAACGGTGCTAAATATTCCTGTGCAACTTTTTTGGTATAAGAATCATAAATACGATTTTGCTCAATTAAAGGTACAAATTCAGGGCAACCAACTTCCCAAACATTAACTTGAGGATTAATTTCTTGAATGGCGTTACGATAGGCATGACTTTTAGCTGTGGCAACGGTGGAAATAACTCCAATTCTTTTACCTTGTTTAACCGCACCTTTTGCACCGGGGTGAATCAAACCTAAAATAGGAAATTCATATTCAGATTGTACTTGTTCTAAAGCTAAAGCAGAGCTAGTATTACAAGCCATAATAACCATTTTTACGTCTTGATCTCTCATCCAATCGAGAATTTCTCTGACAAAAATAATTATTTCTTGGGGGGAACGTTTACCATAAGGAAGACGTAGAGTATCGGCAAAATAGAGAATAGATTCTTGAGGTAAATGACGATATAGTTTGCGGAGTACAGTTAAACCACCAACGCCACTGTCAAAAACACCAATTCTATTACCTAAAGAATGTTTCATAAAGTTATCAAGATTGCAATAAAAATTACCTTAATTTAAGCAAAACTACTTAGAAATGTAAATAGATTTATCAAAACAATAAACAGTTAAAATTAAATACCGAATAATTACTGACTGTTAAGCTACCGTTAAAATCAATTTTTTACTATTCCTTTATTATCTAAACCTATAAACGATTTACTTTGATATACTCAATGATACCTGCTGCGATGGCTTCCGCCATTTGTTTTTGAAAGTAAGAATTAGTGAGTTTAGCCGCATCTTCTCTACCCGTGACAAAACCCGTTTCTAACAAAACTGAAGGCATATTAGATGTCCTCAAAACATAAAATCGAGCTTGTTTGACTTTTCGATCATTAACATCCATTCGACGCACTATATTTCGATGAATAATATTTGCTAAAGCCTTACCATTTTGTTGATAATAATAAGTTTCATAACCATTGACATTCGGTTTACTCGCCCCTGCGGAATTAGCATGAATACTTACAAATACATCAGCATTTAAACGATTAGCCATGACAGTTCGCCCTTCCAAACTGATAAAATAATCACTATCCCTTGTCATTCTCACTTGTATTCCTTGTTGTTCCAAAATACGAGCTACTTGTTGAGAAATATCTAAAACGATATTTTTTTCTTGAATTCCGCCAACACCTACCGCACCGACATCTTTACCACCATGACCTGGATCAATAATTACAAGAGTCTTACCATTAGAAGGACGAGTATTATTTGTATTGCGAGGTTGCCAAGAATTATTAACGTTAGAAGGATTTGAAGGTAGCGGAGTATTTCCTCTAGGAGTATAATCAAAAGGATTTACATCTACAGGAGTTTGAGAAACAGGAGAAGAAGTGCCAGAGTTAAAGTTATTAGAAACACTAGAACTATTAAACTTGGTCAAAGATAAAGCTAACATATTATTAGTAAGCTGATTGAGTTGATTAACTCTCACACCCACGGAAGGTTCAATTAAAAGTACTACGGTTTTATTATCTGGTTGCCAGATACGCATTTTGGCAATGGGACTCCCTGACGGCAATACAGGACTCTTAAAATTAGGAGATAAATCGGTATTTTCTAATCTAATTTCATAAACATTATTTCTTTGACTACCATTCGTTTTAGCCCGTAAAATCCCGTTTGCTTTGATTATTAGTTGACTATAATTAACATCAATAGATTCTATACTTGTTTTACCCGTATTTTGACTATAAATTGATGATGGGGGTTTAGACACAGGAGGAGAAGATGAATTATTCTGACTAGATTTTAAATCCGCTACTCTACCAATACCTCCTTGAGGCCATAATACTAAACCTCCCATACGACTAAAACTTGCTTGCCAATCAGGACTATCTGGATTAACATTTAACGTTAACAATGCTACGGATTTACTCGATTGATTCATTTCTAAATCACTAATGCCGTATTGGTTAACTTGCCAAGATTTAGATAAGTTATTGGGTATGGTAACTCCTTCAATCTCGAAATTAATTTTACGACGATCTTGACTACGATTAACTTTTATTTTATTGTTATAACCCCCATCAATGCGTACTAAAAGACCACTAGAAGTAACTTGTAAACCTTCAGAAACGTTATTATTATTAGGTTTTGAAGCAACAGGAGTTACAGAAGAATTATTCGATTGATTATTAGGATTAGTATTGTTGTTATAGGAAGGATTAGAAGGAAAATCCGCTCTTTGTGGTTGCGGTAAATCTACAAACCATTGAGTGGGAGAAACACCTTTAATTTTAATACCTTGAGGATCTAAAGTATATCCGGGAGCTAATTCTACCACAACTCTGGTGGTGCGAGAATCAAATTGACCAATTCTTAAATTCGTAATAATGTTACCCAAATTTTGACTAACACTAGGTCGTCCTAAAGTAGTTTCTGGTAAATCAATTACTAAACGGGTAGGATTACTAATAAGTTGAGCGGTGGGTTGTATTCCTTGATCTGTAGTAAATACTAACCGATTTTGATTAGATTCAAAGCGCCAAGTTAGTAACCTTCCCGCATAGGCAGGAGCTGCTACAACCAAAAATGTTAATAAACTTAAAATTAAAGAATAAAATTTAATCATAGTATTACTCCAGTTATAATATTGATTCGGCTGGGCATTAATCAGCTACTATTTTAATAAACATATTATTATTTAATGACAGATAAGAAAACTTTTTGTTTCTAGCTTATCTGAACATTTACTAAGTTTAGACTATCTAATCATTTTTGTTCACAAAATGAATATATGAAAATAGAAAAAAAGGGAATAATTGCAGAAAATTTTTACTTTAGTTTCTATAATTTTAAATGGTAAATCATAGATTATGAGTTATCTTTTGCCAATAGTGTTCATAAAAGCTGGTCTTTGGATTATACGTTGAATATAGTTAGTTATAGCAGGATAATTACTTAAATCAAGTTTCAACAAAATTTGAGTATAAGCTAACATTGAACCTACAGCAACATCAGCAACGGTAAAATTTTCACCTAATAAATAAGAATTTTTTTGCAAAATATTTTCTAAAGGAGGCAATAATTGTGACATTTCTTTTTCTCTATTTGCCTCAATAAATAATCCCGTTGCTAAAGTAGAATTAGCAAATAAAATCCATTGATTAATGATGCTTTTTTCTTCTAAAGAATTAATTTCATTACCATATTTTTCTGCTAAATATAATAAAATTGCACCAGATTCCCACAATTGAAAGTCATCATCCACAATAACGGGAACTTTTCCGAAGGGATTTAACTCTAAAAAAGGGGATTGTAAATGTTCTTTTTGTGTCATGTCAATCAAGATATAGTTATAATCAAGATTGATTTCCTCTAAATACCATTGAATTATAGACGCACGACTACGAGTACCACCGTATAATTTTAATGTAGAATTTGAATTAGTTATAACTTGATTCATAGATTTTTTTTCTTGATTGTTGATAAAAATAAAAGAATTTTTCCCCGAAGGAATTATTTTTTCAGCATAAGCTGGAAGTTGTGTAAAACACATTAATAACAGAAAACTTAAACTAAATAAATGATATTTCACTAGAAAAATTATAGACAAATTTTATAAAACTTTATGGGTATGAGAATGTTGTTTTACGTTATCATCATCGGAAACTTTATGAACATTATTTAATACTCTTTTTCTTTCTAAAGAATAGTTAAAATCGCTTTTTGATGCACCTAATTTGATATATTCTTGAGTTGATGGTTTACTTTTATAAGTACGAGTGGCTGCAGACGTACGATTTATAAAATCATCGCAAAATTGAGAATCTAAAGGAAAATCTTGGGGTTTTTGAAGAGTATTTTCAACTATAATTTTTCCGATGGTAGTGGCTATTACTAACTGATAAGATGTCGGAATTTCTCTGAATAATGCTTCTAATGCAGCAGAAGGTATGGGCTCGATTACCTTAATTTCTTTGATTTCGCCTTCCTCCCGTATAAAACAAGTCGCTAAACCAAAGACGCAATAATCTTCTTGAGATATACCTAATTCTGTTAATTTGTTATTCATAAATGTGATTTTTCTCGAAAAATATGGTTTAGTATATTAAAATATAACATCAATTGTTTTTTCTGTCCTGATCTTAAGCAAAATTCCTCTTCATCTAAAAGTAAAATTGTTTAAAAAGTTAATCTAATTAATGACAATGTAACGATATGGGGAACAAAATTTGTAAGATTTGACTCACATTAAGATAATTATTTGTTACTAATATTTATTATTTTATTATTTATGAAGTTTTATAAATCTAAATTCTTATTATTAATTTTTTTATCAGTTTTTATCGTTAATATTTTTCCTTTATTTATCGATGGAGTAAAGGCTCAAAATATTCCTATTAATATTATTTCCCAAGGTAAAGAAGTTTTTATTAATGAAAAAATCGTTAATCTTCCGTGGATACAGTGGCAAGAAAATGATGAAATTCATACGGGAATTAGTGATATGAGAGGAGAATCTATTTTAGGTATAGAATTAATGAGTACCAGTAATACAGATAAACAACCTATTCATTGGTTTAATTATCATAATATTTTACCTGCAAAATTTAATAATCCTTATCGCTATTTAGATATAACTAATTTAATAAAAACTACTGGTATTGAAATTAATAATAATAACAATATTTTAGCCTTAAATACTCTTTTATCTCAAGTTAATAAGGTTTATGAAGCCCCTAATAGTAATGGTAAAAAAATTATCATTGAGTTAGATAAACCTAGTTTTTTTCAAGTAAGTCAAGGAAAAGATCAAGCAATTATTACTATCAATGCTCAAGCTCATCCTAATTTATTAGATAATATAAAACCATTTCCTTCTTTAGATAATTCTGGTCTTCAAGAAGTAGAAGGCGATGAAATATTAAATAACAAACCACTGTCAAAAAGTAATTTATTTACAGTTAATACTAAAGATAATCAAACTTTCGTTAAAGTTAATTTATCAGGGTTTAATAATATTAAAGTTACTTCTGCTAATCCTAATCTTTTATTGATAGATATAAAACCTTCTGCTATTCTTCCTCGTGATATTAGTTGGCATAATGATATATTTTTAAGTAGAAAATATGTTAGTTTAAATAATAATCAAGATTCTTTTTTAGTATCTTCTTTAAAGGTTAATATAAAAAGTTTTAACTTAGATTTACAACCCATTTTATCGAATAATAATACTGTTATTGGCTCTGCACCTTTAAAAACTACAGCCCAAAATTTAGAAGCCATAGCAGCTATCAATGCAGGTTTTTTTAACCGCAAAAATCAGTTACCTTTAGGCACAATAAAAAATCGTGATAATTGGTTATCTAGCCCTATTTTAAATCGTGGAATAATGGCATGGAATGATATGGGTGATGTACAATTTGGTCGCCTTATGGTAGAAGAAAGTATTACTATCAATAATGGCGATAACTTAATTAATAATAATTATATTAATAGTGGTTATATTCAAGCCGGAATAGCTCGTTATACCGAGAGTTGGGGCAATAGTTACAATACCTTGAGCGATAATGAAATCGTTGTGATTGTCGAAAATAATACCGTTAAAAATAAAATTATCGGCAGTAAAGCAGGAAAAGATTCTATCCCTATACAACGAGGAAATTATTTATTAGTGTTTAGAAGTGCAAAAACTTTGGCGGATAAATTGACGATAAATGACCAAATTACCTTAAATACTGAGACGATTCCCAAAAATTTTGCTAATTATCCTTATATTATCGGTGCTGGCCCTCTTTTGCTTTTAAATAATCAAATTGTCTTAAACGGTGAAGGAGAAAAATTCAGTAAAGCCTTTAACACTCAAAAAGCGTCTAGAAGTGCTGTAGCTGTTGATAATCAAGGTAAAATTATATTAGTAGCAGTACATAATCGCATTGGTGGTAATGGTGCAACCTTAGAAGAATTTGCTCAAATTTTACAAAAAATAGGTGCGGTATCGGCGTTAAATTTAGACGGTGGTAGTTCAACACAAATGTATTTAGGCGGTGAAATTATTGATCGCTCATCCATAACAGCCGCAAAAGTACATAATGGTATTGGGGTGTTTTATCGACAAAAATAGATTTATAGAAGTCTTATACTGGGCTATTTCTCCTGAAATTTACGGAGAAAATAGCTGAGGAAAAATCATCGAAAAATTAAAAGAAAGTCTCAAAAGTGTGATTAAATTGATTTTAGATCATCGTCTAATGTATATAGAAAAGGGATAAAAAAAAAAGGTTATTAGAGATATTATTTTAATGTCATGAAATAGTTAATTTAATCCCACCATAAACTCACTTTTTGTTCTATTTTAAGAGCATTTTCCAAAATTTTCAGCCCAAAATCAGGGTTATTCATGTTAACTCCTTCAAGTAACGCTTTTGTTAACTCATCCATTTTTTGACCAGATTTTGACATCATAATTAATATATCATCCATACAACCAAATCCTTGATCAATAACATCAGGGCAAAATTCGTAAATTTCCATCGCCATTTCTTGTAAATTATCTGGTAACTTGTAAAATAACACCGTGACTCGATCATTTTCTACATCACTAATACTAATCCCTAATCGTTGATCCCAGTCTTGAAGTTTATTAATAATGTCTTCAGTGGTGACATCGTAATTAATACCATTGGTTTGATATTTTTTGATAAGATCTAAATCAATCATGATATTCTCGATTTTTAATATCCTCTTGCAAAGCCTCGATTGTTTCTTTTTCTAATTGTTTTTGATGATTTTCTTTTAATAATTGATTGATGTAATTACTGCGGTTTCCTTTAGCTTGTTGATCGACAAATTCTAGGATTTTTTCTTCTAGTGTAATAGTGACTTTTTTATCTTACTACCCAATCATACCATTTTAATATCAATAAACAAGTAGGGTGGGCATTGCCCACCAATCACCACCAATAAATCTTAAAATTATTCTCCAAAATTATGATTAATACTCCTAAAATCTGGAATTTTTGCTTGATTTTGATCACAAATACAAGCCCACTGAGAAGAATAAACCCCTTTTTTTACCCATAAATTGAAACTAGAATATTGCCAAAAATGAGGACAAGAAACTAAATGATGTTTAACAGGATTATAGTGAATATAGTTTAAATGTTGTTCAAAATCCTGTTCATTTCTGATATGATGATCCCAAAATCTTCGTTGCCAAATATTACTTTCTCTGTGTTTTTTTCTTGATTGAGAAACCTCTTGAATCAAATTATTTTCCTGTTTAAAAGACTTGGTAAATAATGCTTTTAATCTTCCAACTCTTTTAGAATAATTGCCATTATTAGGAGGTAATTGCCATAAAAAATGAAGATGATTAGGTAAAATTACAGCCCCCAATATTTCAAAAGGCATCTCTAATTTTACATTGGCAGTAACTTGACGGAGTAAATTAATATTCTTTTCATCACTAAAAATTTGTTGCCGATTACAAGTGACGATCGTCAAAAATATAATACTTCCTTCTTGGTAAAAACGACGATATTCGGACATATTATTGGAGATTAATTGTGGCGTTTTGGTGGGCATTGCCCACAAATATCCCAGATTTAAGTCCATACCCCATGTAGGGTAAAATATAGCTTACATCGCATTTATCATAATTCCTATATTAATGTCCACTTTAACCACTAAAAATATTAACTTTCCCTTAACTGCCGTTATCGGGCAACAAGCCATTAAAACAGCCCTTCTCCTCGCCGCCGTTGATCCTCGATTGGGGGGAGTGGCGATCGCAGGAAAAAGAGGTACAGCAAAATCCGTCATGGCAAGAGGAATTCATGCCTTATTACCGCCTATTGAAGTAATCAAAGATAGTCTCTTTAACTGTGATCCCCAAAACTCGGAAGATTGGGATAGTGATACATGGCAACAATACGCCGATACCAATCCCGCTCAAATTCCTACGGAAGTAATCAAAGCTCCTTTTATACAAATACCTTTAGGGGTTACTGAAGACAGGCTTTTAGGTTCAGTGGATGTAGAGCAATCCGTACAAAGAGGAGAACCCGTATTTCAACCCGGATTGTTAGCACAAGCAAATCGTGGGGTTTTATATATAGATGAAATAAACTTGTTAGATGACCAAATCGCTAATCAACTATTAACCGTCTTAACCGATGGTAAAAATCAGATTGAACGGGAAGGCATCAGTTTTGCGCATCCATGCAAACCTTTACTTATTGCTACTTACAACCCCGAAGAAGGCGCATTGCGTGAGCATTTACTTGATCGAATTGCCATCGCCCTTAGTGCTGATGGAGTTCTTGCCCTTGATGAAAGAGTCCAAGCAGTGGATCAAGTCATCGATTATGCGTCATCCCCCGTGAAATTCCTTGAGCAGTATGACGAAGATATGGACGCTCTCAAAACCGAGATTATCCTTGCTAGAGAGTGGCTCAAAGAGGTGAAAATCACCCCTGAACAAATTAAATACCTTGTGGAAGAAGCCCTCAGAGGTGGTGTAGAAGGGCATCGAGCCGAGATTTTTGCTGTGAGAGTCGCTATGGCGGCGGCGGCATTGGAAGGACGCAATAACGTCAGTGCCGATGATCTGCGCAAAGCCGTTGAATTGGTTATTGTACCACGATCGACCATCATGCAAACGCCTCATGATGACCAAATGCAACCTCCTCCTCCTCCCCCACCACCACAACCCCAAGATCAAGGTGAGGAAGAAGGGGAAGAAGAAAACGAGGAGGAAACCGAAGAAGATAACAAAGAGGATGACAACCAAGAACAAAATGAAACTCCCCAAATTCCAGAAGAGTTCGTTTTTGATGTGGAGGGGGTGATTTTAGATCCCAGTGTTCTGTATTTTGCCCAACAGATGCAAAGACAAGGTAAATCTGGCGCTCGTAATATGATTTTCAGTGACGATCGAGGACGCTATATTAAGCCCATGATACCCAAAGGGAAGGTTAGACGCATCGCCGTTGATGCCACTTTGAGGGCGGCTGCACCCTATCAAAAAAGTCGCCGTGAACGCTATCCTAATCGCCGTGTTATCGTGGAACAGAGTGATTTGAGGTCAAAACGCCTCGCAAGGAAAGCAGGGGCTTTAATCGTCTTTGTGGTGGATGCGTCGGGATCGATGGCACTTAATCGGATGCAGTCGGCAAAGGGTGCGGTAATGCGGTTATTAACGGAAGCCTACGAAAATCGAGATCAAGTCGCCTTAATTCCCTTCCGAGGTGAACAGGCGGACGTATTATTGCCGCCTACTCGTTCCATTACTTTAGCTCGTACTCGTTTGGAAACCCTGCCTTGCGGTGGTGGTTCGCCCTTATCCCATGCCTTAACTCAGGCGGTTCATGTGGGGGTAAATGCGCAGATGTCCGGAGATATTGGACAAGTTGTCATTGTGGCGATTACGGACGGACGGGGTAATATTCCTTTGGCTCGATCGTTGGGGGAAATCCTTGAGGAAGGGGAAAAACCCGATATTAAGGCGGAATTGTTGGATATTGCGACAAAAATCCGTGCTATGGGCATGAAATTACTGGTTATCGATACGGAGAAGAAGTTTGTTTCTACTGGCTTCGGTAAGGAGTTGGCAAAACAAGCAGGAGGTACTTACTATCAGTTACCCAAGGCGACAGATCAGGCTATTGCGAATATGGCAAAAGGTGCGATCGCTGATTTGAAGTAAGATTAATTTGGGGTTTTTATACCCCTTTTCATTTATGATCTAAATTTATGGATATAACAAAAAAATTTGGAGAAAAAATAAGACAAATTAGAAAACAACAAAAAATGTCTCAAAATGAATTAGCTGAAAAATCTGGTTTACACCGCACTTATATTGGAGCAGTAGAAAGGGGAGAACGAAATATTACCTTAATTAATGCGGAAAAAATAGCTCAAGCATTATGTGTTAAACTTTTTGAATTATTAAAAGATGACTAACATTAATCAAAACCTAGAAAATATTTTACAAGAATATCAAAAATCTTTTGAAAAAAAAGTTTTCAACGATGGTAATTCTGAACATGATCTATTAATGGATGTATTTAATTTAACTCCTGAATTAAAAGCCGAAAATATGCAATATTGGAGTCGAGAATTAGGTACTTGTTGGCAAAAATTAGTGGTAGAAATATGTAAAATACATTGTCAAAATTTTCAACCTGCTCTAAAAATAGGCAATGATGAACCGTGTGATTTAATAGTTAATTCTTATGCTATTGATACTAAATATAGGATTGGCTCTGGAGATTCAAAAACATTAAAAGGATTTAAACAAGACGGAAATAAATTAAAAGATTTAGGATATATTCCAGTAATTTTAATTTTAAGAAACGACAACTTACCTGCCGCCATAACTGCTTGTCAAACAGGAAATTGGAATGTTTATACAGGAGATAACACCTTTAACTTTATTCAGGAAATAAGCGGTTTTGATCTTAAGCAATTTCTGATGAGTATAAAGGCAAAATTTGCTGTTGTCCGTTAGAATTTTGTTGATTAAGTCTTTTATTTATTATCTCTATATATTCGGGAACTATCTCAATACCGATATAATAAATATTATAATTTTTTGCCGCTAATAATGTTGTACCAGAACCAGCAAAAGGATCAATTAAAATACTATTTTCACTTCTAGGAACAAAAATTTTGACTAATCTTTCCATTAAATTAAGAGGCTTAACTGTGCAGTGAATATTAAAATCTTCTGCTTTTTCTTTAGGTATATTTTCTAATATATTTGATTGAAAACCACCACCTAAAGTATGAGTATAAAATAACCCAGTTTCATACTCTATTAAAGTCTCATAATAATTATTTTTTAATGGTTTTTGCAAAATACAAATAGCTTCCCATTCATTCCGTAAACAACTATGCCAACCATGCCATTTTTCTGGATTAGGATAGTTTTCTTGACTTAATTTTTTTTCTATATTAATGCCTTTAGGAATACCACTTGATCGACGATAAACGAGCATATCTCTAGCATAAAAACCAGCATTTTCTAAGGCTATTTGTACATGAGCAATCGTTCTAGTACTATTAAAAACTAAAATATTTGCACCGGGTTTACAAATACGAAAAAGCTCTTTTCCCCACTCAAAACACCAATTTTGATATTCTAAAATATTCTCTCTATTTCTTTGATACCATCTCTCATTTCTAACTCCTCCTGCTAAACCACTGCCATAGGGAATATTCTTAACTAAAGTTTTATTATTTTTATCTTTTATTCTTTCCATTCTGCGTTGAATTTCTGAGTTATCCCATTTATGCCCAATAAATTCATAATTGTAAGGCGGATCTGTTATACAAGCCGATATATAATTGTCTGGTAAGTTTTTCATTACTTCCCGACAGTCTCCCTGAAAAATTTTATTAATAGGCTTTTGTGACATGATATTTTACTATTTGTTGAACAATAATGATACTCATAGTATTCTAAAATTTTCTCCTTGTCAAGATAAATGCGATCGCTCTTATTAAGTAATGTTGATTGGTTAAGGGGTGAGATCGTGCTTATGAGGTAATTTTGATTGGTTTAAGGGGTGCGATCGTGCTTATAGAGTAATGTTGATTGGTTAAGGGTGCGATCGTTCTTAGGAATTAATGTTGATATATTTGAAGGTGCGATCGTGCTTATGAATTAATGTTGATTGGTGGAGGGTTCGATCGAGCTTATGAGGTAATTTTGATATGGTTAAAGGTTCGATCGTTTTTTGGGGAAGGGTGCGATCGAGCTTATAAAGTAATTTTGATGTAGTTAAGGGTTCGATCATACTTATAGAGTAATGTTGATATGGTTAAGGGTTCGATCGTGCTTATTAAGCTAATATATAGAAGAGCCATAAACATTATTTTAATCAAGATAAATCAAAATGATTGTTAAAGCAATATTAGAATGGGATGAAGATGCACAATCTTATTCAGCTACTTGTCCTGAATTAAACTATATTTCTTCCTGTGGAGATACAAAAGAAGAAGCCATAGAAAACCTAAAAGATGCAATTCAATTACTTTTAGAACCAATACCCGAAATTTCATCGAATAATGATATTAATAATCGCATCGAAATCTTAGTTTAAAAAACCATCAAAAATGTCTTCTAAATCTCCTCGTTTAACATCCAAAGAAATCATTAAGCAACTAAAAAAGAACGGTTTTATAGAAATTTCGCAAACGGGTTCTCATTTAAAATTATTTAATTATAGTACTCAAAGAACAGCTATTGTACCTATTCATCAAGGAAAAATAATTCCTATTGGCACATTAAAAGCCATTGAAAAACAGTCAGGTATTAAGTTTAATTGACATAGTTAAGAGGGTTTGATCGTGCTTATCAGGTAATGTTGATGTGGTTAAGGAGTTCGATCCCCTTTGATAAGGTATAATTCATTAAAAGAGATTAGAGTCTGAAAAATCTAAAAATATACTTAAAGGAAGCGTGTGAGAGACTTGGAATTTGAATGGGATAAGAATAAATACGAAATAAACATCAAAAAACACGGAATTTTTTTTGAGGAAGCAAGTACAGTATGGATGGATAGTTTAGCACTAATCGCTCCCGATCCTGAACATTCTTGGCAAGAAGAAAGAGAGTGGATTATCGGGGAATCTTACAAAGGTCGTCTTTTAATTGTGGTTTATACTATTAGAAATGATAAAATAAGAATTATTAGTGCCAGATCAGCAACGAAAAATGAAAGAAGACAATATGAGCAATAATACTGAGTTTCCTTTTGCCAAAGCTCGAAGAATTACACCCGAAGAAGTTAATCAGGCAAAAACCGCTATTCAGAAACAATTTGGCGATGAATATATTGTACGATCAAAGGATGATGATTATGAATTAATTTCTTTAAAAATAAATCCTAAAATTATTGCTTGGGCAAAAAATGAAGCGGAAAAACAAGGAATAAATTACCAAGTATTTCTTAATAATGAATTGTTAAAATTATGTTCTTAATTCTCAATATAATTTGATTGAGACAGTTGCGATCGAGCTTTTGAAGTAATGTTGATATGGTTAAGGGTTCGATCGTACTTATTAAGTAATGTTGATGTGGTTAAAGGTTTGATCGTTTAGTGGAGTTTGATCGCTATTATAAAGTAATGTTGATATGGTTGAGGGTTCGATCGTGCTTATTAGGTAATGTTGATATGGTTGAGGGTTCGATCGTGCTTATAGAGTAATATTGATGTGGTTAAAGAGGTGCGATCGTATCAAATAAGGTATAATTAAAACAGATTACAGTCTTGAAAATTATGAATATAACCGATGTTCAATATGTCTCTGATGCTCAAGGTAATAACATTGCGGTAATAGTACCGATCGAACTATGGCAGAAATTAACCACAAGAGACGATACTGATTACTTATTAATATTAAGCAGTAAAGCCATGAAAGAAAGACTATTGACGGCGAAAAATAGACAAACTGGAATATCTTTACAGGAAGCCTGTGAGAGACATTGTACATAGTGAAGTGATCTTGCATATTGTGATAAAAGTCTATTTATTTTTTATATAATGCTTCATTGTAGGGTGGGCATTGCCCACTATTTTTTGAGAAATTAAGCACTAAAATACTTAGCTACAGGATGATAACAGATGATCGCGCTTGTGGACTGTTCAGGGTATATTTGTTCAGACTCGTCCATATACATACCAATCCGTTTAGCGTCTAGTAAGTCTAATTGTACATACTGATCTTGCATATTCGGACAGGCAGGATAGCCGAAACTATACCGTGAACCTTGATAGTGTTGCTGTAACATTTCTCGGATGTTGTCAGGTTCGGAATCTCCAAAGCCTAACTCTCGGCGAATCCTTGCATGACACCATTCCGCCATGGCTTCCGCCGTTTGTACCGCCATACCATGATAATAGAGGTAGTTGGTATATTCATCATTGGCAAACAGTTTTTGTGCGTATTCCGTGGCAACTTCTCCCACTGTCACCGCTTGGAGAGGAAAAACATCGATTATGTCTGAGTCTTTGGAGGCAAAAAAGTCCGCAATACATAACCTTTTACCAGATTTTTGACGGGGAAATTCAAACTTGGCAATTTCTTCTTTATTTACTGGATTTTCAGGGTTATAAATATATAAAGTATTGCCCTCCGATTGGCAAGGAAAATAACCATAAATTAGAGTGGGATGTAATAAATTTTCTGCTTTAATTTTGGTTTTCCATTCTTCTAAAAGAGGATAAACTTTTTCTTGTAAAAACTCATTATATTCCTCTCTCGATTGCCCTTGAGGTTTACGAAATTGCCATTGCCCTGCAAACAGTGCTTGTAAGTCTAAATACCAGAAAAGTTCATCTAAATCAAAGTCATTAGAAGATAAAATTTTTGTACCCCAAAAAGGTGGAGTAGGACGTTGAATATTAGGATCAACTGCTTCACTTCTTTGGGTATCAATTTCTGTTATTTCTTGATTTTTGGACAGGCTAGAAGCCTGTTTTACGACTTCTCCAGATTCGTCAAAATTACGCCCTTTAAAGATACTATTTTCTGATGTAAAATCTCCTAAAAATCCTTCTAGATTATCCCATTGATTACTTTTTTTAGAAGGCATTAATTTATCCATAAAATGCAAATCAGCAAAGGCATCTTTTCCGTAAACGACTTTTCCTTGATAGACATTTTGACAGTCTTCATAGACAAATTTCGGAGTTAGTGCTGCCCCCCCTAAAATAACAGGAACATTGATTCCCTCTTGGTTAAATGTCTCTAAATTGTCTTTCATAAAAGCAGTGGATTTTACCAATAAACCACTCATGGCGATACAATCTACATTAGAATCACGGTAGGCTTTAATGATGTTTTCTACGGGTTGTTTAATCCCTAAATTAATCACTTTATAGCCATTATTAGAGAGAATAATATCGACTAAATTTTTACCAATATCGTGAACATCTCCCTTCACCGTAGCAATTAAAAATGTACCTTTTCCACTACCATCACTATCGGCTTTATCCATAAATGGTTCAAGAAAAGCAACGGCGGATTTCATAGTTTGAGCTGATTGTAAAACAAAGGGTAATTGCATTTGTCCACTACCAAATAATTCCCCGACAACTTTCATCCCGTCTAACAAATAAATATTGATAATATCTAAGGGAGGATACTTTTCTAATGCTAGTTTTAAAGCATCTTCTAAGCCGATTCTTTCCCCTTCAATAATATGTTGTTTTAGTCTTTCTTCGATGGGTAAATCTGCCACATTTGTTTTAATACTTTTAGTGGTTTTACCCTCAAATAATGTGGTTAATTTTCCTAATGGATCATAACTGCAAATATCGCCGTCAAATTCTCTGTTATCATAAATTAAATCAGTGCAAATTTTAAGCGCTTCTTCGTCAATTTTTGCCAATGGTAATATTTTACTAGCAGATACGATCGAACCGTCCATTCCAACTTGCATGGCTTCATGGAGAAACACAGAGTTTAACACCTGTCTCGCTGCAGGATTCAAGCCAAAGGAGATATTCGACACCCCTAACATGAAATGACATTCAGGAAACATTGCATGGATGCGCTTAATCGACTCAATAGTAGCTTTACCATTTTCCCTGTCTTCCTCAATGCCAGTAGAAACAGGCAAGGCAAGGGTATCAAAAAAGATTTCATGGGCTGGAATGCCATAGTTTACCACATCATTATAGGCACGTTGAGCGATCGCAACTTTTTGATCAGCAGTGCGTGCCATACCATCCTCATCAATTGTACCGATAACGATTCCTGCACCGTATTCCTTCGCCAATGCCAACACCTTGAAAAATCGTTCTTCTCCGTCTTCGTAGTTGGTAGAGTTGAGGATACATTTACCCCCTGCAACCTTCAATCCTGCCTCCATTTTTTGCCATTCGGTGGAGTCTAACATCAAGGGGAGGGTAACGTTATTCACCAGACGGGAAGCCAATTCGTGCATATCTTTCACCCCGTCACGCCCTACATAATCCACGTTAACATCGAGGATGTGTGCCCCTTCTTTTACTTGGGCTTTGGCGAGGGAGATTAAACCATCCCAATCTTCTGCATTGAGCAAATCACGGCATTTTTTCGAGCCACTGGCGTTGAGTCTTTCCCCCACAATCAAAAAGGAGTTGTCTTGATGATAGGTTTGGGTTGTATAAATAGAAGCCGCCGAAGGCTCATAATGATACTCTCTCTCTTTCGGTTTTAATGTACTAGCGATTTCTGCTAAGGCTCTAATATGCTCGTAACGGGTTCCACAACACCCGCCGATAATTTGAACTCCTAAGTCTTCGATAAAGTGCATTAAACTCATTTTTAACTCGATGGGAGTCAATCGGTAATGAGCTTGTCCTCCCACATTTTCGGGTAAACCAGCGTTAGGCACACAGGAGACGATGAAAGGGGAGTTTTCGCTCAAATATTTGATGTGGGGTTTCATCAAATCTGGTCCAGTGGCGCAGTTTAGCCCCATAATATCGATAGGATAGCGCTCCAAAATGGCGAGGGCGGCGTTAATTTCTGTACCCACTAACATTGTACCCATGGTTTCCATTGTCACAGATACCATCAGGGGAAGTCTGTCTCCTTTTTCTTTAAATACTTCTTCAATGGCGTTAAGGGCAGCTTTGATTTGTAAGACATCCTGACAGGTTTCGACTAATAATAAGTCAACCCCACCATCATATAAGCCTTGTACTTGAGTTACATAGGCGTTTTTGAGACTGTCATAATCAATATGTCCTAATGTTGGTAATTTTGTACCCGGTCCCATGCTTCCAGCCACGAAACGGGGTTTTTCGGGGGTTGAGTATTCATCGGCTAATCTTTTAGCAAGTTGGGCGGCGGTTTTGTTTAAGTAATAGGATCGATCGGCTAGGTCATATTCTGCTAAAACTAAAGGAGTACCCCCAAAGGTGTCGGTTTCGATAACATCTGCCCCTGCCTCCAAAAATCCTCGATGCACGGTTTCTACTGCTTCGGGTTTAGTATGGACTAAATACTCGTTACAACCTTCGTATTCTGCACCGCCAAAGTCTTCTGCTGTCAGGTTTTGCACTTGCAGATTCGTACCCATCGCACCATCAAATACTAGCACGGGGCGATCGTCGCTATGTAGTCTTTCTAAAAATCGGCTTTTCATAGATGATTAAGATTATGAGAAGTTCTATAAAGTTATGTTAACTAATTACTTTAGCTTATTTAAGGAACATGATATATATTGTTTATCAGTAGTCAATAAATAAAATTGTTTATATGAAGTATCCTATTACGATGTATCAAAATGAAGATGGATGGTATGTTGTGGAATGCCCAATTATACCGGGTTGTTTAAGTCAAGGTGAAACGAAAGAAGAAGCTATCTCTAATATACAAGAGGCGATCGCACTTTGCGTAGAAGTGAGACAAGAAAAAGGATTACCTTTAACGATAGATTATTTTGAGTTAGAGGTTTGTGCTTAAATGGGTAAAATACCGCAAATTTCTGAGGATGAAGACGTTAAAGTATTTAAAAAACTAGATTGGATATATTCTAAAGTTTTATTCATTAGGAGTAATCGGCTAATATAATATCTATAGGTTTATCATTTTAGCTTATTTTTTATTTTGGAGATGTCTATTGTTGATTGAGAATATTAAAGTCTCTCTGTAGATACTTAGTTGGGTGTTTATTATTCTTAAGTTGATATACATTATTTGATAGTCTCTTGCGTATATTGAAAGTAGAGCCAATAGAATAAACTGGATAGGGAGTATCATAAAGCCAATCGTATTCATGAGCTATAACTGGATATAAAAAATACACGCAAGGATAAATCATTGACTCAATTATTTAAGTAGGGCTAATATTTTCATTACTTTTTTTCCCTTATCTTCAATTAATTGTATCAGTTCTTCAGGGTTTCGATCGTCCTCCACCACTTTTATATTTGGGTTAACGGCTTTGAGATCATAGTTTTTTGCCTCTATTTCCTCACGGGTAACAGTCCAACTTCTCTCACTGTCTTTTCTGTGGGGGAGTAACTCTAAAAATTCCTCAAAGTGTTTAGAGGTTAGGGGTTGACGTTTAGTTACTTTCACCTCAGATAAGTCATAGTACCAAATT
>NZ_JBGSUU010000108.1:0-38590 GCF_041753295.1 Geminocystis sp. | reverse complement strand
CTAACTTCCAGTCTTGAACTGGTAAACGCTAACGGACACATTAACCTCTGTCAATTGAGTGAAAACTTGATTGATAAGTTAGGTGGTTGAAGTTAGAATCCCTCACCATAATCTTTGATTTGGTGACGGGAGAATGTCAATACTTTTTATTTATTCTCACTCAAATCTATTAAAGAATGATCTAAAGGAATCATTAATGTTTCTTGATTATTTTCTACAGGCATCTCAATTATAGGTTCATTTAAAGCAATAACTAAACTTTCTTTATTTGATGTAGATGAATTTTCTTGAGCCATTTGTAGTAAAGGTGTTCTATTATCATTAATAAGACTACCCACTGCTGTCAATAAAACTGCGGCGATAGCACCGCCACCCCATAACCATATTTTACGTTGTTTATTTTGTTGATCTACTTTAGCAAAAACTGCATCAGAAAGTTGTTTTGCCGAATATTCAGGTTGAGGAGTTGGTAAACTATTTATTTCTTGACGTAAGTATAATAATCTGGTGTATAAGCCTTGAATTTCCTCACTATTAGATAATAACTCTTGTACTTCTTTACGTTGCTCGGCAGTTACTTCACCGTCTAAATAAGCGCTTAAAAGTTCAAAGGTACATTTATCAGGAGGGTAAGAATGATTAGTCATGGTATCGTCTCTTCTTAACTTAGTGAAATAAAAAAATTAATTATGGTGATTATCGAGATAAGGTTGTAACAATAATTGCAATCTATTTCTTGCTCTTGCTATTCTTGATTTTACCGTACCAAGGGATACTTGGGTAATTTCTGCAATTTCTTCATAGCTCAAACCTTGTATTTCTCTCAATACTATAGTAGTACGAAAAGTATCAGGTAAATCAGCAATAGCTTGTCTTAATTGATCATAAAATTCTACAGTAGCCAAATTTTCATCAGGTAAAGGTAAGTCTGATGCTATTTCCCATTTTATCTCATTCTCTTCTGTCATGATGGAGGCATCTAAAGATAAAGGCGTGGCAAATCTTTTCTTTTTCCGTAGTTGATCATAAAATAAATTAGTAGCAATACGACTTAACCAACCTTTAAACTTATTCGGATCTTGTAAGCTCTTAATTTTTTTATATACTCTAATCCAAACTTCTTGAGATATATCTCCTCTATCTTGCCAATCGGGAGCTAAGTTATACAAAATCTTATCCACATAACCTTGATGGCGACGTAATAATTCAGAAAAAGCTAACCTATCAGGTTGAATGCCTTGCTGACACTTTAAAATTAAATCAGGATTAGATAATTGTTCAACTTTCACTCTTTGTTGTATAAATGGAATAGAAAAATTAGACCAAGATAGAGAACTAGATGATACCATAATATATTCTATGCTGATTTAAGAATAGTTGTTAATTAATTTGACTATTTCTCTTCAAAAAAGTTCCCTCCATCAAAATTTATCTCCTAACAGTTTAAAGACTAGGATTAAACTTAAAGTGGTATTTGCCACCAAAACTAGCATTTTCACCCCATTAATTGCTACAATGTCAACCTAGCATATTGAGTCAAAAGAGGGGTAAAATTTTTATGACTAGAACAGTAAATTGTCAAGTAGAATGCGTTAATGGTTGTATTTTAGGTCAAGAATGTCCGAACCAAAAATTTGCCCAAGAAACTACTAAATTTATCGAAAATACTTCTTTAGACAAAATACTAGAAATGGCAGAAATTGCTCGATTAAAAAAAATAACCTCCCCACCTAAATGGATTATTCCCGATGATTTTTCCTAAACAAAAAATAGAAAACCTAGGCTAAATCAGTGATTACAGCTTAGGCTTTTTTTTACTTATTTTTAAGGGATTCGTTAGTGAACTTATCACCAGTTACAGAGCAACAATATATTCTTTAACACTACTACGTTTTTTTCGTAAATGAGCTAAGGCTTGTTGTTCTAATTGTCGTACTCTTTCTCTACTAATACTCATTCTTTGTCCAATTTTAGCTAAAGACAATTCTCTTCCGTCTTCCAAGCCAAATCTAAGTTTTACTACTTGTTGCTGTTGAGGTGTTAATTCTCCCAGCAATTTATGTAAATCTTGACGCATTAATTCTTGAGTAATATAAGTATCAGGGGAAATACCACCATCTTCGAGTAATTCTGACAATTCAGTATCTTGATTATCTCCCACTTTTACATCTAAAGAAATGGGTTGACGGGCAATACTAAAATACTCCCGAATTTGAGCTGGTTCTAATTCTAACGCCGAAGCTATTTCATTGGGAGATGGACTTCTGCCTAGTTTTTGAGATAATTCTCTCTGGGTTTTTTTGATTTTATTCAGTTTTTCTGTAATATGAATGGGTAATCTTATGGTTCTAGCTTGTTGGGCAATAGCACGAGTAATGGCTTGACGAATCCACCAGTAAGCATAAGTCGAAAATTTAAAGCCTTTTGTGGGATCAAATTTTTCTACTCCTCTTTCCAAGCCTAAACTTCCTTCTTGAATTAAATCCAAAAACTCCATATTTCTTTTTTGATATTTCTTGGCGATCGCTACTACTAAGCGTAAATTCGCCTCAATCATTTTTTGTTTTGCTCTTTTTCCCTGATGAATAATTTTTTTAAGTTCACTAGGGGATAAATCAACCACATTAGCCCATTCTACTTCTGTTGGTTCACGATCTAATTCTTCAGCTAATATTTCTTTCTTACCATACAAAGCCATCATCTTTTGTACTTGTTTTCCAAAAACAATCTCTTGTTCATGACTTAAAAGAGGAACTTTCCCAATTTCTTGCAGATAAGTACGCACCATATCTACAGTAGTGGCCTTTCTTTTATCAATGTCGTTTATTCTAGCGGTAACTTTGGCGGTTGACATAAGGGTTATATTCTCCTAACTTCAAGCGAACTATGATTTTGTAAATAAGATTGTTTCTACAAGCAATTTTTACATTTAATCGAAGTCATTATGACTTTTACTTACTCTTGTTAACATTTTACATTCTATTTAGACGTTAGTTTGTTAATAAAAGTTCACTATTAAAATTTTATTTTTTGATAATGTATTAATTACAATAGATTAAAGTTAAGATAGTGGTCAGACTATTTAGCTATTAATTTCTATGATGACGGATTAAAAATATAATTGTTAGTAGAGTTAATGCGTAATCACCGAACTTGACAGTAAGGTTTTAGGCATTCAATCATGGACACGGAGAATAAATAATTCTCAAAATGTTAAAGCATTAAAAGTTTTTATGTAATTATATTATATGTGATACTCAAGAGATTTCTACACAAAACCTCTATAACATTAATGATGCCCAAAAATTCAGCAAAAGTTATATATCTTAAGAAAAAAAACAGTAACTATATGTTTTCAGAAAGTAATAAAATGTTTCCATTAACTATTCTCTCTTAATCAGTTGTGATCAATAATCTTAATTCTCAGATTTGGATATTGGCAGGAGGAAGGTTATTATTACAATTTGGGACAGGTTTTACCTTATTTTATGCCCCAATTTTCTTCGTTAATCAACTCGGTTTTTCCCCGACAATGGTAGGTATCGCCCTTGGTAGTGCATCAGTATCAGGAATTTTAGGGCGTTTTTTAGGTGGAAGTGGTAGTGATTCTCATGATTGGGGAAGAAAGAAAATTCTTTTATTATCGGCGGTTATTTCTGCTATAGCTGA
The DNA here is from genome assembly GCF_041753295.1 of Geminocystis sp. Classification (NCBI taxonomy): domain Bacteria; kingdom Bacillati; phylum Cyanobacteriota; class Cyanophyceae; order Chroococcales; family Geminocystaceae; genus Geminocystis; species Geminocystis sp. The sequence continues at coordinate 34,921 of NZ_JBGSUU010000108.1, read as the reverse complement.
TGTGTTTTTAGCTTCCGCTTCTGATTTTTCATTTTTATTATTAGGTAATTTATTAATGGGTTTCGGTATTGGACTTTATTGGCCTCCAGCAGAAGCATTAGTAGCCGATTTAACGACACCAATTCAACGAAATTCCGCTTTTGCCATCAGTCGTTTAGCGGATAATTTAGGTTTAGGTTTGGGAATTATTATCGGAGGTTGGATTATTGCCATTACTAATAATTACCGTCTTTTATTTATCATCGATGGTTTTTCTTTTCTTGTATTCTATATTGTAATTTATTTTACCATCACGGAAATTCATCCTCTTGAAACCAATCATCAAAGCAAATATCATGGCTGGAGTTTGGCTTTAAAAGATAAAAGTTTATGGATTTTTTGCGTAGTTAATGTCATGTTTACTACTTATCTATCTCAAATTCAAACTACTTTACCTCTATATTTAACTAACTTTACTGTGGATAATCAATTTTCTATTAGTAATATTAGTAATTTATTTAGCTTTCACATTATTTTTGCTGCCATTTTTCAGTTACCAATGTTACGGATTCTTAATCGTCTTAGTCGTATTCAAGGATTAACTTTTTCTTTATCCATTTGGGGTGTAACTTTTATTCTTATTTGGATGACGGGTAATATAACTCAATTTTCCTTTTATTACGCTTTATTCGCTGTTTTGATGGGGGCGATCGCCATGATCACCTATAATCCACCAGCATCGGCTTTAATCGTAGATTTAGCACCTATTTCTTTACGAGGAATTTATTTTGCCATTAACTCTCAATGTTGGGCAATAGGATATTTAATTGGCCCTCCTTTAGGGGGTTGGGTGTTAGATCAAGGTATAATTTATGCTAATCATTTTTGGCTGATTCTAGCTATAAGTGTTTTAATAGGAATGATAATTTTGCAATATTTAAAAACAAATCTTCTCAAAAAAAATCTCATTTAACATTAAAAGATGAACTTAAAATAGAACAAAGTCGAAAGTGATAAAGTAATATAAATATAGAAGTAGAAAAAAGGTTAAAATTATTATGGGAATTTTTGATCGCATCAGTAGAGTAGTCAGAGCTAATGTCAATGATATGATTGATAAAGCCGAAGATCCTGAAAAAGTCCTAGAGCAAAGCCTTCGTGAAATGGGCGATGATTTAGTTAAAATGCGTCAAGCGGTAGCACAAGCTATTGCGGCTCAAAAAAGAACAGAACAACAGTACCAAAAAAATGTTTCCGAAGCTAATATGTGGCAACAACGGGCTCAATTAGCTTTAACCAAAGGAGAAGAAACTTTAGCCAGAGAAGCCTTAGTGCGAAAAAAAACCCATGCCGACACCGCAGCTACTTTAAAAGCTCAATTAGATGGGCAAGTAGGTCAAATTGACGCTTTACGTCGTAATCTCACTGGCTTAGAGAGTAAAATTTCTGAAGCAAAAACCAAGAAAGATATGCTCAAAGCTCGTATGAGTGCGGCTAAAGCTAACCAACAGTTACAAAGTACCATTAGTAGTTTAAATACTAACTCTGCTATGGCAGCTTTTGAACGTATGGAAGACAAAGTTGTACAAATGGAAGCTATTTCTGGTGCTGAAGGAGAATTAGCAGGAATAGGCGGTGATTCTAAATGGGCAGCATTAGAAGGGGGTAGCGAGGTAGAAGATGAGTTAGCGATGATGAAAGCACAATTATCAGGTATTCCCCTATCTGGTACACCTCAACCAACTACTGCTTTACCTCAAGGTATGGATAATCCTACTTCTGCAACTTCTTCCCCAGCTTCAAGTGGAGCATTTATGGATGATGAATTAGAAAAATTACGGGAGCAATTAAGAAAAAGTTAAATAATTGGAAGATAGGAGATAGAAATTACTAACTATTTATCCTATCAATTAATTGTTTTATTTATTAACGGGTACTAATTCGCTGTTAAATTCATTGAAAGTTTTGCGTTTTAATTCCACTGATTCTGAACGAGGTAATAAATCAAACACTTTCCGTAGTATATCGTCCACATCTTCAAATCTTGATTGTCCGATTTGATCAAAAACCACATTACCTTCTTGATCTAGTACCACAGTTTGGGGAATACCACCTTTATAATAATAACCTAGCTCATCGGGTTGATATTGATCTTTAGGGGGAATGGTGTCCACTGTAGTAGCAATGAGACTAGCTGCACGACCATAAAATTCTTGAAAACGAGAGACAATAAAAGCATATTGTTTAGAATCACTATTGTCATCTAGATAATAAACTAAAATCACGGGCATTTTTCGATCTAAAGATTGTTTTAAAGTTAGTTTTGAGGGTACTAAAGAACCATTACCCGCATAGACAACAAAAATATTACCATCGTAGCGATCATTATTAATATCTGCACGACTAACATCAGAGTAACTAAACCAAAGAGTTAAAGTACAAAAGAAAATAATAAAAATACGTTTTAAAGGGGAATAAAACCGAGTGGCTAACATAAGTTAAAGTTTGATAAATGGGATACAAAAAAATAAGATCATGTAATAGAATATTGAAACAGATCTTGAGTTAAAAAACCGTGAATTCTAATCGGAATAATTTTCAATCTCCATCTCAACTTAAAGGATATTTTGCTCATACCCATTATGGACTGTTAAATTTACATCCGAATGCTTCTGTTATTGAGATTAGAAGAGCTTACCGAGAATTAAGTAAACTATACCATCCTGACACCACTAATTTACCTTTAGAAGAGGCGAAACAAAAATTTCAACGATTAAATGAGGCTTATGGAGTTTTAGCTAATCCTCAAAGGCGATCGCTTTATGATTTACAAATTGGTTATTCTCGATGGAATGTGATTCAAAGTCCTTATGATTTTACACCATCAGGATCATCTCCCCAAGATTCCCATGGAACATTAGAGTACTTAGATACGAATGATCGACCTTTATCTAGTGGAGAATTATTTGCTCTATTATTAATGGGAATAACTATTGTAGGTTGTATGTTTTTAGCGATAACGGTTGCTTGGTTGAGAGCTTCTAGTATATAGTATATATTTGTTAATCTCAAATTCTATTGTTTCCTGATTTTCTAGAAAATAATGCCCAAATTAACCTCGAATAGCCCTTTATATAGTTTTCCCTTGCCTGAAATTGAAAATTGGTTAAAACAGATGGGATGTCAACAAAACTCACAGGCACTTAATTGTTGGTATGTGAAAAGAGAAGGATGGGAAGCGCAAATAACTTTAGAAACAGAAGATCTCAATGTTAATTATCTTAAAGCAGGAGCCGATGGCAGTGATATAAAAAGGGCGTTTCGTTATTCTCTTTCTCGGCGAGATATTGAAGATGCTGTTTTTTCTGGTCCATAATGTAGAATTAAAAATCGAGAATCAAAAACTGATAATTTTTGGTATTGACGATAATTTTAAATATCTGTTACGTTAATGTACTTTATCATTAGAAAACTAAGATAGAAATTAATTGCTAATGACTATTATTTTATGAGTTCTACAAAAGAAAAAGTTGAGTCAATGTTGAGGAAGTTGCCCGACGATTGCACCATTGAAGATATACAATATCATTTATATGTTTTAGGCAAAGTGCGTCAAGGTTTACAAGTTGCTGACTCTGAAGGGATTTTACAACAAGCAGAAGTAGAGGGATTGTTAAGTAAATGGCTTATCGAGTAGTTTGGTCTCCTAAAGCAGTGGAAGATGTAGAAGCCGTCGCCGCTTATATTGCCAGAGATTCACCGTCTTACGCCGCCGCCGTGGTGCAGAGAGTGATAGAAATTAGTAGTAAATTATCCATCGATGCCAAAAATGGAAGATTAATCCCTGAAATAGAGGAATCTACCATCATTGAACAATTTGCCTATAGTTATCGATTAATTTATCGCATTGAGTCGGATACTGTCACCATTGCCGCCTTAATTCACGGTAAAAGATTGTTGTACTTAACCGAATAAGTTTGGCGATGTAGAATAAACTGAGATCTGGCATCAGATCAAAAATACTTAATAAGTAAATTTTAATCCCTTTGCCCCTTGCCCGAAAAATTCGTTACAAAACGTTATGGGTGCAAAAAAAAATTAATCACATTTTGACAGAGAAACTAGAATGAAAGTGGTTGTTCAAGAATAGAATTAAATGTTGACACTACTAGAAAATCCTCTCAGAGTTGGTTTAAAACAGGCTAAAACCCCAGAACCATTAATAATGGTGATTTTTGGGGCTTCGGGAGATTTAACCCAACGGAAATTAGTTCCCGCTTTGTATCAGTTGAAAAAAGAAGGACGATTACCTCCAGAAATGACCATTGTTGGCGTAGCACGTCGAGAATGGAGTCATGACTATTTTCGAGAACAAATGCGAGAAGGTATCGAAGAATTTTCTGACGGTATCGGTACAGAAGATTTATGGCAGGATTTTGCTGACGGACTTTTTTACTGTGCAGGAAACATGGATGAAGGAGAAAGCTATCAAAAATTAAAAGTATTTCTCGACGAATTAGACGGTAAAAGAGGTACAAGAGGTAATCGGGTTTTTTATCTAGCGGTTTCTCCTAAATTTTTCCCCCCAGCTATTAAACAATTAGGGGCGGCAAATATGTTAGAAGATCCCTTGAAACATCGTTTAGTTATTGAAAAACCCTTCGGTAAAGATTTAAGCAGTGCTCAAGTTTTAAACCGTATTGTACAAAAAGTTTGTAAAGAAGAACAAGTTTATCGTATTGATCATTATTTAGGTAAGGAAACAGTACAAAATTTGATGGTGTTTCGTTTTGCCAATGCTATTTTTGAGCCTTTGTGGAATCGCAATTATGTGGATAATATTCAAATAACCGTAGCCGAAACCGTTGGAGTAGAAGAAAGGGCTGGTTACTATGAAACAGCAGGAGCTCTGAGAGATATGGTGCAAAATCATCTTTTACAACTGTTTTGTTTAACGGCAATGGATGCCCCTAATGGAGTCAATGCTGATAGTATCAGGGGTGAAAAAGTCAAGGTTTTACAGTCAACTCGATTGGCAGATTTAAAAAACCTCGAAAAAAGTGCTATTAGGGGACAATATAGCGCTGGATGGATGAAAGGAAAGCCCATTCCCAGTTATCGTGATGAAAAAGACGTAAATCCAGACTCCACAACTCCTACTTTTGTGGCTTTAAAATTAATGGTGGATAATTGGCGTTGGCAAGGTGTCCCTTTCTACTTGCGTACAGGTAAGCGATTACCGAAAAAAGTTTCTGAGATTGCTATTCAATTTCGAGATGTACCTTTAACTATTTTCCCTTCTGCGGCACAACAAACAAATCCGAATATTCTCGCTTTACGGATTCAACCTAATGAGGGGATTTCTTTACGATTTGAAGCAAAAGTCCCGGGTTCTGAATTACGCACTCGTACCGTTGATATGGATTTCAGCTACGGTTCATCCTTTGGAATTACAACGGCTGACGCTTATCACCGTTTACTTTTAGATTGTATGTTAGGAGATCAAACTTTGTTCACTCGTGCCGATGAAGTGGAGGAAGCATGGCGTATTGTCACTCCTGCTTTAACCGCATGGGATGCACCATCAGCTCCTGATTCTATTCCTTTATACGAAGCAGGTACATGGCAACCTCCTGAAGCGGAGTTTTTGCTTAATCGAGATGGTAGAAAATGGCGACGACTTTAAACAATGATAATAGAAAATGATCATAAGTCAGTAGGCAAAATTATTTGTATGTTTACTTTATCAAAGGCTCTCACCCACTCATACAATGAGGATTATTAGTTATTTTTATTAATTTTAAAATATACAATTTTGCTTTAATACTTAATCAAATTTTCTATAAACAACCCTAGATTATTCTCAAATATAAAAACCATGAAAACAACTCCCCTAGTTTCTTTACAAGCCCCCAAAGATGTTGATTTAGAGTATATTGATCGTGAGTTACGAGAAATTTGGCAAACCTACAGTGGTGTAGGAGATGGTTTAGCCGCTACTCGGGCTTCTACCTTTAGTTTTTTAGTTTATGAACCAGAAGCTACACAGCCATTACTCGCTTCTTTAGGTTTTTATACTGGCCCTGTAGATGGTATTGGTGGCCCTCGTACCACTTCTGCTATTAAGGCGGCTCAAAAAGCCTATAAATTAGAAGTAACAGGAATTTCTACCCCTGAATTATTAACCCGATTAAAAGCCGAATTTGATGTCAAACAAGCTAAAGGAAAAATTGATTTAGCGGAATTAGCCAACCTCAGACAATATTCCCCTGATATAGAAGGTGCTGGAATGGCTGATGCTATTGCCTCTATTAATCCTTGTCGTATTATTACCCTTTGCCCCACTACGGGTGAAGATGAAGGGGTAAAGGCTCAAGTATCCGCTTATTGCCCTGTTAATAAACGTTCTGCTAATAGTTTAATCTGTTGTGAGTATATCACCATAACGGGGGTTTCTTCTGCTTTTGAACGGGTTGGCGGAGTTCTCTCTGAGTTGATGATTCCAGACTTACCTAAGTTTATCTGGTGGAAAGCTGGTATTGATGAAGATTATCCTCTTTTTCAACGATTAGTTGCTGAATGCGATCGCCTAATTGTCGATTCCAGTATTTTTAGTCAACCAGAGGAAGAATTATTCAAAATTGGGAAACTATTAGAGCAAGATTTGCCTTTAATTGACTTAAATTGGGCAAGAATATCACCATGGCAAGAATTGACAGCAGAAGCATTTGATCCTCCTGAACGTAGAAATGCTATATTAGAAGTTGATCAAGTTACCATCGACTACGAAAAAGGAAATCCTAGTCAAGCCTTAATGTATTTAGGTTGGTTAGCTAGTCGTTTGAATTGGCAACCTGTTGAATACAGCTATGAGGAAGGAGATTATAACATTACCACCGTAAAGTTAATTAACCTTGAAGGTAAAGACATCAAAGTAGAATTAGCTGGAGTACCCATTGCAGATTGGGGTGAAGTTTTAGGAGATTTAATTAGCTTAAAATTAACCTCTACTAATCTTAATGCTGATTGTTGTACAGTACTTTGTTCTGAAACTACAGGCTGTATGCGTATGGAAGCTGGAGGAGGAGGTCAATCTTGTCGTATTCAACAAGTAACTTCTTTAGCAGATCAAAGTACAGAAAAATTATTAAGTCAACAGTTACAGCGTTGGGGCAAAGATGTTCTTTACCAAGAAAGTATGGTAATTACCACACAAATTCTTAAATTAGTTAAAAATTAAGTGGATATAAAACGGTGTTAATTGGCTGAGATATTCTAAGATTTATTTTTTAATCTTTGATTAATTCCTAATAATTTAGGATTGCTAGAGATAATTTATTAGGAAACCCTACTAATTATTTTCGGTTTACCGCCTTCTTGTAAAAATAATTTTATGACATTATAAAAATAACAATAACAATAAAGGTTAAATAAATCGTTATTAATTAGGAGGCAATAAATTATGTCTTTAGTTCGTTTTTATCCCTTATCTGATCTTAATACCTTACATCGTCAAATGAATCGACTTTTTGATGAAATTACTGCGTGGGATAATACTAATAATAATACTGTTTTAAAACCTGCTGTTGAGTTATTCGACAATCAAGATAGTTTAACTTTAAGAGTATTAATACCCGGTATTGATAAAAAAGATCTCGATATTAGCGTTACCCGTGAAGCGGTAAAAATTAGCGGTGAATATCGTCATCAAGAAGAAAATAAAGATAATGGTTATTATGTTTCTGAATTTAATTATGGTAAATTTGAAAGAACAATTAATTTACCTGTAGCTATTCAGAATGACAAAGTAATAGCTGATTATAGCGATGGTATTTTAACTTTAATTTTACCTAGAGTTGAAGAAGTCAAAAATAAAGTATTTAAAGTTAATTTTAGTGATGAAATTAACCCTACTTTAGAGGCAAATTAAGTTTTTATCTAATCTTAAGTTAATCAATAATCAATGTTTATACCTGTCATGATTGGCAGGTATTTTAATGTAATTTCTCTTTTCTGATGGATAGATTAAATCTATAAATTTTAAAGTAGTAGTAAATTAATTTGTCGAAATAACAATAAAATTCTTAGGAAAAATTAACACCTTTCACTACTATTTTTAAAGAAAAATTATTTGAAATTATTATATGTTATTCTTATCCCTATTTTTCAAAGGTAAAATTAATTATTGACATTAAATTACTTTGATAATCTTTAGTAAAAATTTTAGTCTGTAATTGCTGCCATTTTTGCCATATTATATATTGATCTTGAATGATTAAATTATATAAATTTGGTAGTTTAATTAACCACTTTTTACCTATTTCTTTATTCAAATAATCTTGCAAACAAATATTATCTTGAATAACTCCTAAAACTTCTTGTCCATTTTTGATAAAATCAATGTATTCTGTATATTCAATGGGGTAAAAATCAGTAAATAACTCTAATTGATAGCGAGTTTTTTTAGCTTCTTTTCTTAATTTATGTAAATTTTTTCCTTCTTTATCAATTAATAAATTAACTTCTTCCTTAGATAAATTATTAACTAAAATATCGCCATTTTCATTGATAGTTGTACCGATAAACCAAGCAGATTGTAAATAAAAATAACTAATTTGTGGGAATAATAAAAAGGGTAATATGGATTGAATTTTTACATTAGCCATGCCCTTAAATTGAGGTTTATCTAACCAATTTAAAAGAGATTTTTTAAGTTTATGATATTTTTTAGTACTTAAAATTAACTTTATTTCTTGAGTATCTTGAGAAGATGGTTTATTAATATCAGCGATGATTTTTTCGATAAACTGAGTTTCTATATTAGAAATTCCTTGATTAAATTTATCTTGTAAATTAATTTTTAAAATATCTAAATCTCTTTGTTTCCCTAAAATTCGAGCTAAATCACCAATATTTTTATCATTAATAATTAAGGGTAATTTTAAAGTAGAATTAAATACACTTAAAATACTTCTTAATTTTCTCATGGCAACTCGTAATTGATGCAAATTTTCTGGATTATCCTCTGTTAATATCTTTTCTTCGTATTTAATAATTTTCTTAGTTTGTGTCGCTATGGCATTATAACTATAATCAGCGAGGGTAATAGCATTGTCTTTGAAAGTGATAATAGACATGATTAAACCTCTACAAGTTAATTATTACTGCTTAATTATAAATGTTGCCATAAAAAATGACTGCGATTAATCATAAAAATTAACCACAGTCCGAAGGAATTAGGAATTAGGAATTAGGAATTGAGAATTTTAAACTCTTTTCTTTTTTCAATTACTGATTATACCATGAAAAGAATAAAAAAAGTCAATGATTGATTTAGAATTCTTAAACCGTTACAACTTCTTTCTCTTCTGTATTTGCATTTATACCTGTTAATTGTTCATAAGTTTCACGCATTTTTAAACCAACTAAAACTTGGAATAAACCAGTACCATTATTAGAACCGGGGTAATCTTTATGTTTTAGTAATAGCTCTGTCATTTCACCGTGATATTTAGTTCCAGTGCGACTTAAATGACTTTCAATATATAAAATTTCTTCGAGGTTATCGAATTGACCATCAACTTCAAGAATTGAAACTTCATTACCCATGTAATTATCAGGTCCATAATACATTTTAAGACCGGGGAATGCACAAGTAAGTTTACGTCCACAAGGGCGCCAATCAATAGTCGAACCTTCATCAAACAAGTATGTAGGAGCGAAATGTTCAATACCTTCTTTTTCGATGAGACGAACTCGTAAAATTTTACCTTCTTTTTCGTCTTTGATTAATTGAGTAGGTAATACTTGAATAACGATGTCTGCATATTGTTTTTGAGGTTCAATATAAGCGGTAAAGTCAGGTTTTCTGGACATAATGGAAGCCACCACGTCATCATAACTATGACCTCTTTCAGCCATGTCACGCTGAATTTTCCAGTTAATTTTTACTTCTTCGCTGATGTCAAGATAAACGCTGAAATCAACTAATTCTCTAACTCTTGCATCATAAAGAGGGTGTAAACCTTCAATCACAATTACTTTATTTGGTTCGATTTTTTCAGGAGGATCTAATTCTCCTGTTTCATGATTATATATAGGTTTATCAATAGTTTGACCATTTTTTAACGCCTTAATTTGTTCTGCCATTAAGTCGAAATTGTTAGCACGAGGATCTAATGCGGTTACACCTGCTTCTTTTCTGCCTTTACGATCTAAACAGTGGTAGTCATCAAGACAGATAACCGTCATAAATTCTTTACCAAATAAATCTTCTAAACGGCGCAAAAAAGTTGACTTTCCACAACCAGAGTCACCCGCAACGCCAATAATAACTACTCTATCTTGAGTCATATTTTCCTCTATAGTTGAAACTAAATTTTACTTATATCAGTAATTTTTCTATTGTCTGTTATCTTATCAGTCAAATGCACACTAATCTATAGTTAATTCTGTTAATTGATTATTTTTAACTTTTAAAAATTGTGCTAAACTATATGAAGAACTTTGTAGATACTAAGATAGTCAGATGCCTTTTCAACCAAGTTACTTTAAAGCTGATTTGTTTAAAATTCTCTCTAATCCTCTCAGAATACAAATTTTAGACACCCTAAGACAAGGAGAAATTAGTGTTAATGATATTGCGGGGTGGTTGGAAGTGGAAGCGTCTTCAATCTCTCAGCAGTTGGCAATTTTGCGAAGATACCATTTAGTTAAAAGTCGCAGACAAGGTAATTACATTTTTTATTCTATAAATGAACCAGCAATTTTTAAAGTGTTAGACTCAGCAAAGGAGGTTTTTAATAATCATTTAGTGCAAGTCAAAAATGCTTTACAAAAACTGGAATAAAATATTATTAACTATTTATGATAGACATTAAAATTTTTCACGTTGATCATGGATTTTGTGCCGCCATTGAACTTAGTAATTCTAATACTATTTTAATTGATTGCGGTGCAGGAAAAAACTTTGAACCTGCTCAATATGTATGGCATAGGCATTGTAAATATTTAGATTATTTAATTTTATCTGCTTATACTGAAGATAATTTATCGGGTTTTCCTGATTTAATTACCCAATCTTTTCAACATGATATTCCCATTCATTTTCTAGTATTTAATCCGAGTTTAAACCCCGAACAAATTTCCAATAAAAAACCTTTTCCTTTACCCTTAGCTAATAGTTTATATAATCCTATTGGTAATACTAAAACTATGGAAATTGATGATTTAAAATTAACTTTTTTTTGGAATGAAACTTCAAGTTTTGGTACTAAATATAGTGCTAGTTTAGTTACTTTTTTACATTACGCTGATATTAATGTTATTTTCCCTAGTGATTTAGATACCAGTGGATGGCAAAATTTATTAAAAAGTTATGATTTTCGTCGTCAACTAGAAAAAGTAAATATATTTATTGCTTCTAATCATGGAGAAGAAAAAGGATATTGTAAAGAAGTTTTTAACTATTGTAATCCTGAAATTATCATTGTTTCTAATAAAGATAATCAGCCTTTAAATCCTATGATGAGTAAGATATATAGTAATCATGGGAAAGGATCAATATCTGGAATTAGTGACAAGAAAATTTTATCTACCCATGAAGATGGAGGCATAAAAATTTCTAAATATTTAGATAGATTAAGACATATTTCAACTCAACATAAATCAGGTTTATCCAATTATTTAGATTCATTATAAAATATTATTTTGGAGTTTTAAAATTATGGCAATTTCAGAGGAATTATCCCCTCAATTATCATTATCTAAAGTTAGTTATTGGCATTCTTTTAAAGGTGATTTAACGGGAGGTTTAACGGCGGCTATCGTTGCTTTACCTTTAGCTTTGGCTTTTGCTGTAGCTAGTGGAGTTGATCCGAAAGCTGGGTTATATACAGCGATTGTTGCTGGTATTGTTGCATCCATATGTGGTGGTTCACCTGTACAGATTACAGGACCAACGGGGGCGATGGCAGTGGTGTTAATTGGCATTGTCAGTCAATATGGCATTGAAAAAGTTTGGATTGCTGGAGTTATGGCAGGTATCATTCAAATTGCGCTGGGTATCGCTAAATTAGGGCAGTTAGTGAAGTTTATTCCTTACCCTGTTACCGCAGGTTTTACTAATGGTATCGCTATCATTATCTTTTTCGGTCAACTTAATAACTTTTTTGGCTTACAATTACCTCGTCAAGAGCATTTTTTGGGAAATTTGATACAGACTATAAGTCATCTTGACTTGATTAATCTTTATTCAATCCTCATCGCCAGTATTGTTATTGTAACTAAGTTGATATGGCCTTATATTTATCCTTCCATTCCAGCGTCTTTAGTGGGTTTAGTTTTAGCAACGGTGGTAACAGTAAGTTTTCATTTTGACATCCCCACCATTGGCACAATTCCCCAATCTTTACCATTACCTCATGGTATTCCTCATTGGAATGATCTGCAACTATTACGGGAGTTGTTTCGCCCTGCTTTAGCTTTAGCCGCTTTAGGTAGTATTGAATCACTATTATCGGCAGTGGTTGCTGACGGTATGACAGTTAGTGAAAAACACAACAGTAACAGAGAATTAATTGGGCAAGGTATAGCTAATATAATTGTACCCTTTTTCGGCGGTATTCCTGCTACTGGTGCGATCGCTCGTACTGCTGTCAATGTGCGCTCAGGTGGTAAAACAAGAGTTTCAGGAGTTATTCACGGTATCGCTTTAGCATTGATTATCTTAATCTTTGCCCCTTATGCTGCCCAAATTCCCCTTGCGGCACTGGCGGGAATCCTCATGGTAACAAGTATCAGAATGATTGAATGGGAAGCCATTAGTTTATTATTAAGAGCAACTTATTCCGATTTAGCGGTAATGTTATTAACATGGTCAGTTACTATCATATTCGACTTAGTTTTAGCGGTGGAAATCGGTTTAATCGCTGCGGGTGCATTATTCATCAAACGCATGAGTGATTTAAGCATGGTGAAAATCCCTGAAACAGAAGTTTTCCCCGAAGGTATCCCCTTAGAATTGACTCAAGAAATAGCTGTATATCGTGTGGATGGTCCTGTATTTTTTGGGGCAGCAGAAAGATTTGTAACTTTTTTGAGAGACGAACCAGAAGTAAAATATCTCATCTTACGTTTACGTTTCGTGCCAAATATTGACACCACTGGATTAGTAGCCTTAGAAGATATTTACCAAGATCTTAAACGTCATGATTGTCGTCTAATGTTAACAGGTTTACAACCAGAAGTTAAAGACATTTTAAATCGCACAGGATTATTAGATAAAATCGGTAACGGTAATTGTTTTGATACCACCACTCAAGCAATTTATGCCATTCATCCCCATTTGCCCATTTTAGAAACGGAAGATAAAGAATTATCACAAGTTTAAGAGAAACAAAAAAAAGAAAATAACCTTTGTCTGAAAGTCTTCATTATTGGAGATTTAGAGGCTTTAGACTTCTTTAAATTTAGACCATAAATAGATTACTAAAAATATAAAAAAATGACCAATATTTGTACTTGTAAAAGACGAGATTTTACTAAATTGTTATTAACAGGAAGTTTAGGCTTCTCTTTTTGGTTATCTTCTACTTTATCAGCAAAAGCGGATCATAAAGCTAAAGCTTTAGTATTGAGTTGCATTGATTTTCGTTTTATCGATTTTGAGCAAAATTTCTTGATAAATAGTAATTTAGAGCATGAATTTGATTGGTTAAGTTTAGCAGGTGCGTCATTAGCTTTAAATGATTTTCCTTCCCATGCTGATACCGAAGTTTTTTGGGAACAATTAGCCTTATCTAATCAGTTACATCATATCGAAAAAGTGATTATTTTAGATCATCAAGACTGTGGAGCTTATGCTAGTAAAATTGATGCTAAATTAAGTGAAAATCCAGAGAAAGAATTACAAACTCATCGTCAATATTTAAGTCAAGCAAAGTCTATTATCAAAGAGAAATATTCTAATTTAGAAGTAGAATTATATTTTGTTCATCTTGACGGTAAAGTAGAAGAAATTTAATTCTCCAATATCAAAATTTTTTGTTTTTTTCCCCTTTTAAGGGGAGGTTTTAAACTTTAAATTAATAAAATACTCGATGTTGTAAAGATGGCATCTGTTGCCTTACTTGTTGTAATCTTTGCGGATTTATTTCAGCGATCGCCACACCAATATCAGAACCAGTAGAAGCCAAAATCGAGCCCCAAGGATCAATAATCATACCATGACCATGGGTAAAACGACGAGCATAATGATTACCAGTTTGAGCAGGAGCAATTACATAACAAGTATTTTCAATGGCTCTTGCTTGTAACAAAACTTGCCAATGATCTTTACCAGTATAAGCAGTAAAAGCAGCAGGTATAAAGAGAATTTCTGCTCCTTCACGAGATAAATGACGATAAACCTCTGGAAAACGCACATCATAACAAATAGATAATCCTAATTTACCTAAATCACCACCATCATAAACCGGAGGCAAACTAGAACCAGCTTTAACAGTGTTAGATTCATGATAATTATTACCATCAGGCACGTTAACATCAAATAAATGTACTTTATGATAACGACTTAACTCTAATCCATTAGGGTCAATTAAAATAGCAGTATTATAAACCTTAGATTTATCCTCACTATAAGAAGTCGAAAAACCACCGCCTAAAATGGTAATTTGAAAACGTTGCGCCATACGAATCAAGAATTTTTCACTCTTGAGGGCAATAGTTTCCACTTGAGTAATTTTTTCTTGATCATTACCTAAAAACGAAAAATTTTCAGGTAAACCAATTAATTTCGCCCCTTGATTAACCGCTAACTCAATTAATTCTTCTGCCTGAGTTAAATTTTTGTCAACATCAGGAGTGCTAGTCATGCAAACTGCCGCCGCAAGATATGATTTCATGTGTGATTTGATATAGAAAAATAAGATTTTACAGCCTGTCTAACGGATAAATTCAAGATAACTATTTGTTAGTTCTTTTACCGCTAACTCATAGAACTGTTGACCGTGTTCTGGAGTCGCTAAAGCAGGATTTGATCCCATTCTACCATCAGGGTAGCAGTGTCGAAAGTTCTTTGCTCCATAAATTGAATGTCCTTTGCCGACGGTTTCACTTAAGGGAAATTTTTTAATCAAATCAGGATAAACAAATTGAGTTAAAGCAACTTCAGAAGGAGTAGCATGAGATCCTTCTTCCTCACCATATAACTTTTTGGCTAATAGATAAACTTCCCGACTCATAAACCAATTAGCTACATGACATTTAACTTGGTGACTATCAGCTAAATTTAAGCTATCTAAATGATCATAAACTTGTGAGAAAGCTGCCTTTAATGTGGCAATATTACCACCATGACCATTAATAAAAAAGAACTTCCGAAAACCAGCTTTAGCCAAAGAAGTAATATAATCTTGAAGATATAAAATTAAAGTGGTAGGACGTAAACTAATTGTACCGGAGAAGGAAGTATGATGAAGAGCCATCCCCACATTAATAGTTGGTGCTAACATAGCTTGAGTTGTTTCTGATACCCCTTTAGCAACTTTTTCGGCACAAATAGCATCTGTACCAATTAACCCCGTAGGTCCATGTTGTTCCGTTGATCCGATGGGTATAATCACACTATCATGATCTTGAAGATAAATTTCGACTTCTGTCCAAGTAGATAAATGTAATTCCATAATTTTTTCAAATAAAGAGTATTTTAGATCAAAAATCCTATCAGAAAAACTTTAATCTCTTGTAACTTTTCTCAAGCTCACTACTAAGTTTGTTATTTAAGTCAAACTATTGTTATTTTAAGTTAAGATAACTGCAAAAATATTTATCATTTCTGATAATTGGCAATTCATTTTACTTAAATACTTTTATGATTAAACTTCAAGATCAATCAAATATAACCACAAAAGACTATTCCGTTGAAAATCATATCACAGAAACTCGCCCTTGGGGATCTTTTACTACCCTTGAAGAAGGTTTAGGATATAAAATTAAACGCATCGAAGTTAACCCTGGCCACCGTCTTAGTTTACAAATGCACCATCATCGTAGTGAACACTGGATTGTAGTCTCAGGCACTGCAAAAGTAGAATGTGGAGAAGAAGTTAAAATTTTAGCAGCAAATCAATCAACTTATGTACCTCAGTGTACTTCTCATCGTCTCGAAAACCCCGGAGTAATTAAATTAATTTTAATCGAAGTTCAAAATGGTGAATATTTAGGAGAAGATGATATTATTCGTTTTCAGGATGATTATGCAAGACAATAAAGAGTTAAAAATATAATAAATAATTATGATAAATCTTACATCCATGGCTATAGACGAAGTGAAGAGACTTAAATCTTCTTTTGAGTTAGAAAATTCTAATGTGAGAATAGAAATAAAAGAAGGCGGTTGCGTTGAATATATATATCAATTAAACTTTAATTCTTCACTTCAACCCGAAGACTATCAGTTTAAAATAAATTCAGCTATGACGGTAATTATTGATCCTCAAAGCTATCCATATCTCAAAAATCTTACCATTGATTATACAGAAGATCTCATGGGAGGTGCATTTCAGTTTAAAAATCCAGATATTAAAAATCACTGTAGTTGTGGTTTATCTTTTGCTTTAGCAACATAAAACTTCCGTACTTTTTTAGTTTATTAACTCTAATACTGACAATGCTGTAGCTGGTGCGAGTAATATTCCATTACGATAATGTCCTGTCGCTAAGATAATATTATCGTAGTCCGCTAGTTTTTCGATAACTGGTGCTGATTTTCCTTCGGGGCGTGGTCTTTTCCCTGTCCATGATAACATTGTAGGTGCATCCCTTAAACTAGGACAAAAACTGATGGCTTGTTGTTGTAAATTAATTAAAAGCTCTTCATCAGGTATTATTTGATCTTGATTATCAGGAAATTCAAGAGTTGCACCTAACCAAAATTCATCGTTTCCCATAGGAGCAATATGAATATCATTTCCCGTAATTACTGGGTTAAAATTATTTTTAGTTTGCCAAGTGTTATGTTTAAGTAGTAATGCTTGTCCTAAAACTGGTTTAATAGCTATATTTGATCCCAATGTTTGCAAAATAGAAGATGTGCCCAAGGCAGTGGCTAAGATTACCCAGTCGGCGGATAATGATTCATTTCCTAATTGTACTTGTTGACAATGGCTATTATTTCCTTCATGGTTTTTAACAATCTTTAGATTTTCGACTTTTACCCCAAATAAACATTTTACCCCTTTTAAAGATGCTCCTTTGACTAAGGCTTTGGTTAAAAATGTGGGGCTAATTTGGCGATCGCAAGGGGAATAAATAGCACCTAATAAAGAGGAAACATCAACTTCAGGACAATGATATTTTAACAGAGACTGATCCCAAATATGGAGATTATAACCTTGATCCGAACGAATTTGAGCAAGTTTTTCCCATTTAGTTAAGTCATCATCAGGAAAAAGTAATTTAACAAGTCCATCATTATTACAGGGAATATGCAAACCTGTTAAACTTTCTAATTCAGGAATTAAGGTTTGATAGCGTTGTAAACTTGACTCTCTTAATCGCCATGCTCTACCTTTAGTTTTATGGCTAATGATACCCATTAAAATGCCTAAAGCAGCACCTGTTGAACCAGTACCCGGATTTTTTTCATCAATTAAGGTAATATCTAAATGAGGATAATGGCTTAACTCATAAGCAATAGTACTACCGACAATACCGCTACCTATAATTATAATTTTAGTCATTTTTAAATAGTTGAGAGTTAATTCTTGAGTTTTGCTCTATTTTAGGGTTTACAAAACTTGAGTTAAGAGAGATTGTAAAGTATTAGTTTCTAGCCTAGCACCAAAATTGGTTACTAATTTAGCACAAGCGACAGAGGCTAATTTACCAGCATCATTCCAAGTTAAACCATTAGTGATACCATATAATATACAACCAGCATACATGTCTCCTGCACCAACAGTATCTACGGCGGTAACGGGAAAAGCTGGAATTTCATGTAAGTTTTCGCCATCAAAAATAAGAGAACCTTCTTTACCACGAGTAATAGCGAAAGTTCGTGCTAAGGTTTTAAAATGGGTGATTATACTTTCTAAATTATCCGTCTTAGCCATGGTTGAGGCTTCAGTTTCGTTAGCAAATAATAAATCAACCCCATCACCAATAATTTCTAAAATACCATCTCGGAAAAATTCTACCATATTAGGATCAGATAAAGAAAAGGCAGTTTTTACTCCTGCTTTTTGAGCGATATTTTTAGCAAGAATAGCGGTATTTTTTGCGGTGGGAGAAGAAACTAAATAACCTTCGATGTAGAGATATTCTGAATTTTGTAAAGCTGTTTTATTTAATTCTTGGGGAGTTAAATCTCCTGTAATCCCCAAAAAAGTGTTCATAGTGCGATCTGCATCAGGAGTTACTAATACTAAGCATTTACCTGTTATTCCTATTAGGCGATTATCAAGAGTTAAATTAGTATCTAAACCACAACGGAGTAAATCTTCAAGGTAGAAAATACCCTCGTCATCATCCGCAACTTTGCAAGAATAAAAACCTTTTCCGCCGAGTTGGCTTATCGCTACTAATGTATTAGCAGCAGAACCTCCTGAACATTTTTTACAAGGATTAGGTAATTGTTGGATGATTTTGTGTTGCTGGGTTTCATCCATTAAAGTCATTACCCCTTTATCTATGGCTAAATCACTGAGTAACTCTGAAGTTACTTTAAATTCCATGTCAACTAAAGCATTTCCTATGCCATAGACGTTATATTTTTTAGTCATTTTTTAAGTTAATTAATGAGATGTTTATGATTCTTGATTAGTGGTTTTTGTGACTGGAAATAAATCAGATAAAGTGTCAATTATATCTTCTTCAGGAATATCTTGAGAGTTAATATCATCTACGTCAGAGGATTTTTCGGATAATAATTCTTCTTCTATTTTTTCCTCTTGATTATTAATAGTTTCCTCTTGATTTTGAGTAACTATATGCATTTCCGTTTCTGTTTCAGTTTCAGGGTTAATAGTTTCTTCTTGATTTTGAGTAACTATATCTATATCCGTTTCAGTTTCAGGGTTAATAGTTTCTTCTTGACTTTGAGTAACTATATCCATTTCCGTTTCTGTTTCTGTTTCAGGGTTAATAGTTTCTTCTTCCTCAGATATATTGTTAGAATCTACTATATCACAATTGGCGATCGCCTCTTCTACTTCAGTAGCGGTAGTTTTAGGATCAATTTCCACTATATCAGTATGAATAACAGATTCTTCATTATCATCAACTTCTTGATTAACGATTAAATCTGGAGATTTTGGGGGAGGAGTTGCTTTACGTTGAAATGGTTTACCCAAAGCGGCAAAAATTTTGCCAAAAATACTAGATTTAGGAGGTAAAGGTTTATTTTCTGAAGAGGAGGATAAACCAAGAGAATCAATATCAAAATCGTCATCTAAGTTTGTTTCCTCAACATCTACAATATTTATTACTGAAGGTTTTTCTTCCATAGAAGGGGAAGATATTTCAGGAGAATCCAAAGATGATTTTATTACCTCTTGTTTTTCCTCCTCATGAGTGGCAATGTTGTTGATAACTTTATCAGCTTCTTTTGCCTCGTCTTTTGTGTCATTTTCTGAGAGGATAATCTCTTGGGCTACTGCTGGAATAGAAACAGATTCTGTAGTTACTTCTGGAGAAACAATTTCTTGAGGTTGTGGTGTTGGTATTTTTTGGGTAACAGTTTCGGTTTTTTCTTTTAAGTTATTATTATCCTGATTATTAATTTTTGTTTTATTGATAATGGGAGGTTTTTTCTTTGTCAATTCTGATAGTTTACTCAAAGAAGTAAGCATCAAACTTAAAACGGAAAATCCTTCTAAAACTTGATTAGAATCTGCGTTAGCCGTAATAACTTTTCTTAATTGACGATTTTCCCAAATAAAAGCAATAGCGATAAAAGTTACCGCAAATTGTCCTAATAATACAGCCCCTGTAATTCTACCTGCACATATCCAAAGAGTTAAGGAGTAAAATAACCCCAAACCACTCCATAAAAAGTCATCCTGTCGGTGAATTTTAGGACTAATAAAAGCATTCAGATATAGTGTTAAGCTAATAATAGCCATAATTGTGGCGAGAAAGTAAGCTAACATTGCTTGTTCTCCATATATATATTTCTCTTGACTATTATACTTGAAGCGGTTTTATTATCTTCAGAATTAAACACAAACTGATTAATATTTAACAATTTTTATTAAAAACTCATTATGGAGACAGAAAAATTCCAGAGAATATCAAGAAAATCTGTATAAGAGAGGAAAAACCATTTAAAATGAAACACTATTAATAAATCACTAATCAAAAAAAACACTTATTTCCGAGAAGCCATGACAAGGGAAACCAAGAAAAAACCAACCGAAACTATTTTTTACGTCTCACCTACTAATAAAATTCATGCTCAACATTGTCGTCACTGTCATCACGAAAAAGATGGTTGGCAAGTATTAGAGTCTTTTCCTAAAGGAATCGAAAAAGGTTATTCACCTTGTCGTCTTTGTTGTCCTTTAGAAGTAATATCATCAGAAAAGACTAAGGATTTACCCATAATCTCTTCAGAAGAAAAAGAAACTATCACAGTATCAATTCAACCCGTTGAATCGGAAAAGATTGCAGAAGAAGTTAACCAAGATTCTATCAGTATTAAAAAAGAAGTTAACCAAGATTCCATCAGTATTGAAAAAGAAGTTAACCAAGATTCTATCAGTATCGAAAAAGAAGGTAACCAAGATTCCATCAGTATCGAAAAAGAAAAAACTAGAGAGAATAAATCTAAAAATCTAAATTCTAAGGAAAAAACTAAAGTTAATTCAACTACTAAAAAACAAGAAAAATCTTCTTCTAAAAAGGTTGAGAAAGTTGAGAAAGTTGAAAAAGTTGAAAAAGTTGAAAAAGTCGAGAAAAAACGTTATAAAATTTTAGCAGGAAATGGTTGTCATCAGGCTATTGCTGAAGTACAAGGTATATTAGTACCGCCTTCGGAGGCAGAGAAACCTTTTTTATTGATTTTACCTGATGGTTTTCAATTAGAAGTAACTTTCAAAAATCCCCGATTACATTGGATTGCTTGTAACCAACAAATAATGTTAGGCTCTCACTGGTTTAGGGGTTATCCTAAAATGAAGGATGATAAGTTAGTTTGTCTGCAAATTATTGCTTGGGATAAAGATATGCCCAGTAATCCGAGAGGATTTGAAACTTGGGAATTTACAGGAGTATGGACTGCACAAAAGAACATAACTATACAACGTTCCATGATGATGGAAGATGTGCGTAAAGTTGCTAAAGAAACAGGTTTTATTAAGAAGTTTAAATATACTTTTATTAATAGTTTTGATTGGGTGAAAAATAAAAAATTATGGACAGGATATGTCTATAAAATTTTATGTCAAAGAAAAGGAGGTACTTTAGAAATAAAAAAAGTAATACCTTATGCTTGTCCTAGATATAAACCTGATCCTAAAGGGTTTAGAAAAGATGATAATAAAAGTAATTATAATAAAGATGATAATAAAAATAATTATAATAAAGATGACAAAAAAAACTTTAAACCAACGTATATAAAACAAAAAAATGAAAGTAACAAGTAACCTTAAATTACTCATGACTAATTTTAAATTTTAATTATTTTATGGCTTCTTTTAAAGATTTAATTAAATATTATGATGACTATAAATTAACAGTTTTTTTAAGTATAGGTGCGGCAGGTTTATTTGAGTTAATTGACTTAATTGTTCCCTATTTAATAGGGCAAATATTAAATGTAATATCAGGACAAAAAGTTGATGATTTCTTACAAATAATTATCGTAAATATCAGAAATATTGTTAATATTAATAGTGATAATCAAACCTTATCTTTAACTGTTTTAGTTATCATAATTTTTATTATTACTGTAGTTAGAGCGCCTCTTCAACCTTGGATTGGTTCGTGGTTTCATTGGGAAATTACTCTTAAAACTCGTCGAGATTATTCTCAAAAAGTTATTGAAAAAATATTGAGTTTACCTCTAAGTTTTTATGACGAAAATAATCCGGGTAGAATTGCGGGAAGAGTGGCTAGAGGTATTGCAAATCATACATGGACTTATCCAGAAATAGCTGGACAATTATTACCTAAATTAATTCGAGTTTTAGGGATATTTTTTGTTATTTTATTGTTAGAAAAAAAGATAGCTATTGGTTTTATTATCTCCTTTATTTCTATTTTAATTTTCACTTTAATATACCTCAAAAAATTAATTAAACAGGAGGAGTTATTAGATAAACATCAAGAAAATACAGAAAGTAGAACTTCAGAAATTATTACTAATATTAAAACAGTTAAGGCTTTTGCGACAGAATCTCAAGAATTAATTAGACAAAAAAAGCGCTTAAATAGAGAATATAAAGTAGTCATTAATCGTATCCATTTAGGTTATGTAAAACTAGCGACTTGGTCAAGAACTATTGTACAATTATCTTTATTTTTAATCTTTTTATCGATCTTAATTCCTACCGTAAAACAAGAAATTTCTATCGGTCATTTTATTACCATTTACACTGTAGCAAGTATGGCTTATGGAGAAATTGAACCTATTAGTAATTTATCAGAAGTTTTTGCCCGTCGCTATGCTTCGATGATTCGTTTTCATGAGTTTATGAATTTACCTTTAGGGGAAGATGCTTCAACTTTAAATCCTCAAAATATTATTGAAAATAATTATAAATTTAGTGGGAAAATAGAGTTAAAAAATATAGCTTTTGGTTATGGTAATAATTCTTTAGTTATTGATAATATTAACCTCTTAATTCAACCTTATGAAACACTGGCTTTAGTCGGGAGATCTGGCTCTGGAAAATCAACTTTAGTTAAACTTTTATATCGTTATTTCGAACCTTTAAATGGAGAAATTTTGTTAGATGGAATTAATATTAAAAACCTCGATATTTCTGATTATCGTCGTCGTTTAGCTATTGTGCATCAAGAAGTTGATATGTTTAATGGCACAATTTTTGATAACTTAATCTATGGCAATCCTCATGTTAGTTTACAAGAAGTACAACAGGCTTGTGCGATCGCCAGAGTTGATGAATTTATTAAAGATTTACCTGAAAAATATCATACCGTTGTAGGGGAAAGAGGTGTAAGGCTTTCAGGAGGGCAAAAACAACGGCTAGGCATTGCCAGAGCATTAATAATGAATCCCGATGTATTAATCTTTGACGAAGCCACTTCTAGCCTTGATTATGAGTCAGAGAGAGAGATTCAATTAGCCATGAGATCAATTTTCGGCACTCGTACTACTATTATAATCGCCCATCGTTTAAGTACTGTGAGAGAAGCGGATAAAATTGTAGTGTTAAATCAAGGAAAAATTGCAGAAGTTGGCAACCATGAAGAATTATTGGCTAAAAAAGGTATTTATCAAAGATTACACTCTTTACAAGAAAGTGGAGATTTATATTAATTAAACTACAAAATTTGTTGGTAAGGTGAGGATAGTACAGAATAGATAGGGAAGAATATTGAATAATCTATAAACTCATTATTTAAAACCTAAAACCTGATACCTGACACCTGATACCTGACACCTGATACCTGACACCCGATACCTGACACCTGACACCTGACACCTGACACCTGACACCTGACACTTGATACCTGACACCTGACACTTGATACCTGACACCTACTCCCATAAGATATTCAAAGCATGGAAGTGAGGTAAATTCGGTTTATTTCTTGTTAAAATACATAACCCTCTTTATTGTCAGAAGCATAAGTCCTATTTAGTAATTCATTGATAGTCGCACTAAGTTCAGGTTTACCATTAAATACTGTACCCACTTGATTTTTATTGAAATGAATTAAGGCAATTTTATAAGCAGAATCTGGTAAGGGTAAATAACCTACTTCATGAACAACTTTAGAAGCATTATCTAAATAAAATTTGACAAATTGGGTTAAGGCTTTATTTTCTTGGGCTTTTTTAGCGTTGACATAAATAAATAAAGGGCGAGTTAAAGGGCGATAGCTATTATTTTTGATGGTTTCATCGGAGGGTAAAATTCCTCCGTTACCGTTATCGATGGCTACGGCTTGTAACTTATCTTTATGGCTTGAATAGTAGGCATAACCGAAATAACCCAGAGCGTTAGGATCTTGTATTACCCCTTGAACTAAAGCGTTATCATCTTCACTAAATACATAATCATTACGACTATTTTCTTCCCCAATGATAGCCACGGTGAAATATTCAAATGTACCAGAATCTCTACCAGCACCAAATAAATTTAATGGTTTATCTGCCCATTCACTATTAACTTGATTCCAACGAGTAATTTTATTTTCCGCCGATGGTTGCCACATATTTTTTAATTCTTCTACGGTAATGGTTTTTGCCCAATCATTTTTAGGGTTAGTTACTACGGTTAAAGCATCAAAAGCAACGGGTAATTCTATATAAGCAATACCATTTTTCTTACATTCATCCATGAAAGTTTGAGGAATAGGCACAGAAGAATTATTTATCTCAGTTTCACCTTGACAAAATTTTCTAAATCCACCGATTGAACCTGAAAAACCAGATTTTGCCTCGATATTTGTTTTGTTGGAGGCGTTAAATTTTTCGACAATTGAATTAGTGATAGGATAAACCGTACTCGATCCATCTATGGTTATATTTTGTGATTGTTCAGTTTTAGTACCACCACAAGCAGATAATATAGTAGATAAAATAACTACTGGTAAGAAAATTTTTTTCTTAAGTAATGAATACTTATTAATCATAAATTATTAGTTAATATTTTTCAACAAAAAGTTTAGATAAACTGTCGTTATCTTTATTTAATATCAATGTTATTGGTCAATTTTATTAAGAATGATTAAAACTTTTTAAAGAATATTAACCAAAAAAGATAACGCTCATAGTTTAATTTTTTCTAAACAAATTATATATCAATTCTAAATAAAAATCCTTAATTTATTCTTAACCTTCTTGTTTTTTATTAAGGTAAAAAATCTTAATATTTATTACTTATAAGCCTTTAAATATCCATAAAAAAGAATCTTTCCTTTCAAGGAAATAAGTTCTTAACCTTTTCTTTACCTAAAAAAAGTCTAATTCATATTATTATTAAATCCCAAACAGTCTCAAAATAAAAATAATATTTCTAAAATATGATAATTAAAAGTAAAAATAAACTCGCAGGATCTTTATCAATCCTAGCTTTAGCTTTAAGTTTAACGGCTTGTGGCGGTGGCACGAAGGAAACTACTACTACAGAAACTCCCACAGAAGGTGAAACTCAAGAAAGTAGTGCATCTATTACTGTACCTTTTGAAAATACTGTAGCTTTAACTGGTGCTGGAGCAAGTTTTCCTGCTCCTCTATATCAAAATTGGTTTGTCGCTTTAAATCAAAAAGTACCTAAATTACAGGTAAATTATCAATCGGTGGGTAGTGGTGCTGGAGTTGAACAGTTTACCGCTGGTACGGTGGATTTTGGTGCTAGTGACACCGCCATGAAAGATGAAGAAATTGCGAAAGTAAGCAAGGGTGCTTTAATGTTACCTGTTACTGCTGGTTCTATCGTTTTTGCCTATAATTTACCCGGGGTGGAAGGTTTGAAGTTAAGTAGGGAAACCTATGTGGACATTGCATTGGGCAAAATCACTAAATGGAATGATCCCAAAATTGTCGCTGATAATCCAGATTTAACTTTACCTGATAAACCCATTACTTTTGTTCATCGCTCTGATGGTAGTGGTACAACAGGCGTATTTACTAAACATTTATCCGCTATTAGTGAAGATTGGAAAACGAAAGTAGGAGAAGGCAAAACTGTTCAATGGGGACCCGATGGCGGTAAATTCCTCGGTGGTAAAGGTAACGAGGGTGTAACGGCTACTGTTATGCAAAATGAAGGGGCTATTGGCTATGTAGAGTATGGCTACGCTAAAAATAATAAATTAACGATGGCTGCGATTCAAAATAAAGCGGGACAATTTATTCCTCCTACCGATGAAGCGGCTTCGGAAACTTTAGCTAACGTGGAGTTACCCGAAAATTTACGCGCTTTTATTTCTGATCCCGATGGTGATCAATCTTATCCTATCGTTACTTATAGTTGGATTTTGGCTTATCAAAAATATGATGATCCTAATAAGGCGATCGCCATGGAAGCAATGATTCAATATGCTTTAACCTATGGGCAAGATGTAGCGTCGCAATTAGGTTATATACCATTACCACAAAATGTGATTGAAACGGTGGCAAAAGTAGCGGATCAAATTAGTCCAGATTTCACCATCACTGTTAACTAAAATTTAACCTTGATAGTCTAGGTTATAAAGAGTAATTTGTGAACTAGGCAAGGAAAGACGAAAATCAGCTATTTTGATCAACTTTCCTTCAGGTATAAATACTTGTTAATGTTAATCTAGTAACAATTGCTACAAAAAATTATATTGAAAATCGAAACCACGATTAATAAGTAAATAATAACTTTTTTAATTGTGTTAATACTCATAAAAGTATAACTAAAAGTTAAGATGACACAGTCCGATTCTTCTAATACAGATAATCTCATGACGGGGGGAAGATCACCCTTAGAAAAAACCTTAGATAATGGGTTTAAATGGCTAACTTTTGCCTTTGCCCTCAGTATTGGTTTAATTTTAATCAGTGTAG
This sequence comes from Geminocystis sp., assembly GCF_041753295.1. NCBI lineage: Bacteria > Bacillati > Cyanobacteriota > Cyanophyceae > Chroococcales > Geminocystaceae > Geminocystis > Geminocystis sp. The sequence continues at coordinate 8,214 of NZ_JBGSUU010000108.1, read as the reverse complement.
CAATTATTATTGCTGTTGGTGCTTTTCCTGCTATTAAACAATTTAATTTTGGCTTCTTTACTAATAGTAATTGGAATCCTGTTACTGATGAATATGGAGTGATAGCTGTAGTTTACGGAACTATTGTCTCTTCATTAATTGCTCTTATCATTGCCATTCCTTTAGGAGTTGGTGCAGCAGTATTTTTAAGTGAAGACTTTATTCCAGATCAAATCCGTACAGTGTTAGTCTTTTTAGTGGAATTATTAGCCGCTATTCCTAGCGTAGTTTATGGATTGTGGGGTATTTTTGTTTTAATACCAATTACTACCGTTTTTGGAACTTGGCTTCATGGTAATTTTGGTTGGTTTCCTTTATTTAGTAGCGAACCAGCAGGGCCAGGTATGTTACCTGCGGGGATAGTTTTATCTATCATGATTTTACCGATTATTATTGCTATTTCCCGTGACTCTTTAGCTTCATTACCTCCTGATTTACGTCAAGCCTCTTTAGGATTGGGTGCAACTCGTTGGGAAACCATTTTTCGAGTTTTAATCCCTGCGGCTATTTCGGGCATCATGGGCGGTGTTATGTTAGCTTTAGGTCGTGCTATGGGTGAAACTATGGCGGCAACCATGATTATTGGTAACTCTAACCGTCTAAGTATCTCTATTTTAGATCCAGCTAATACCATTGCTTCTTTAATTGCTAACCAATTTGCTGAAGCTAGTGGGTTACAAATTTCGGCTTTGATGTATGCAGGTTTAGTGTTAATGTTACTAACTTTAATTGTCAATATTCTTGCGGAATATATCGTTAATCAAGTTAAAGCTAAGTATGAGTAGATTTAATGGGAATATTACTTAATATCAAGTTTGTTAAAAAAATTATAATTTTATCTCCCTACACCCAACTTTGGTTTGCCCCCTACCCCCATACTTGGGGATTTAGGGGCATATTAAGAAAAAAGTCCCCAAACTTGACTATTTAGTACCATTTTCCCCATTTAATCTCTAATTCCTAATCTCTGGTTCCTAATTTCTAATTTCTAATTCCTAATTCCTAATTAATTTATATGGTTGTTTCAACTATTGGCAGTTTAAAAAAGAAGTCTTCCAGTCCTAGAATTATACTAGGATCAGTCATGACGGGATTAAGTGGCTTGTGTATGATTGTCACTTTAATTCCTTTGATAGCAGTACTTTTCTTCGTACTTGTACAGGGTTTTAGTCGTATCAACATTGATTTATTTACTCAATTACCACCCCCTCCGGGTTTAGATGAAGGGGGTTTAGCCAATGCCATTATTGGAACTCTTGTGGTAGTTGGTATCGCCGTAATTTTAGCCGTACCCATTGGAGTATTAGCGGCAGTTTACCTCTCAGAATTTAGTCACGGTAATAAGTTTGCTACCAGTATTCGATTTGCTACTAACGTACTTAGCGGTGTTCCTTCTATTATTGCGGGGATTTTCGCTTTTGGTTTATTAGTATCAAGTGGTATCGTAGGTTTTTCCGCCATCGCTGGGGGTGTTTCTTTAGCGGTGTTAATGTTACCGACTATTATTCGTACCACAGATGAGGCTTTAAAAATTGTGCCTCAAGAAATTCGTTGGGCGGCTTTAGGAGTTGGTGCTTATAACTATCAAACTGTCGTCCAAATTGTCCTTCCTGCGGCTTTACCCGGTATTGTTACAGGTGTTACTTTAGCCATCGCACGGGCAGCAGGGGAAACAGCACCTTTAATTTTTACGGCTTTATTCTCTAACTTTTGGCCTAACGTATCAGCTCAAGGTTTAGCCGAGCCCATCGCTACTTTATCTGTATTAGTCTATAATTTTGCGATTTTACCCTTTAAACCACAACAAGAATTAGCCTGGGCTGGATCATTAATTTTGGTATTCTTAGTATTAAGTACCAGTATTTTAGCTCGTTTAGCTACCCGTAGAAAACTGTATTAATGACAAATAAATGTTGGTTGATTATTAACAATAAAATTGAATTATTCTATTAAATTAAATAGGAAAAAAATCATGGAAGAATCTTTAAGGAATTCAGTGTTTGAGTTGAGAGATGTTGATATTTTCTATGGTAGTAACAAAGCCGTTAGAGAAGTAAATCTCGATATTCCAGAAAAAAAAATAACCGCTTTTATTGGGCCTTCGGGCTGTGGGAAAAGTACTATTTTGCGATGTTTAAACCGTTTAAATGACTTAATTCGTTCTTTTAAAATAAAAGGTAGTGTTACTTATCACGGACAAAATTTATATGCTAAAGATATTGATCCCGTAGAAGTAAGGAAACGTATAGGAATGGTATTTCAAAGACCTAATCCTTTTCCAAAAACTATTTATGATAATGTTGCCTACGGTGCTAGAGTTAATGGCTATCAAGAAAATTTAGACGAATTAGTAGAAACCTCCCTCCGTCGTGCCGTTTTATGGGATGAAGTCAAAGATAAGTTAGGGGAAAGTGGTTTTTCCTTATCTGGAGGACAACAACAAAGGTTATGTATTGCAAGAACTATCGCCGCACAACCTGAAGTAGTATTAATGGATGAACCTTGTTCTGCTCTTGATCCCATTTCTACCATCAAAATAGAAGAATTGATGCAAGAATTAAAAGAAAATTACACCATCGTTATTGTGACTCATAATATGCAACAAGCCACCAGAGTTGCTGATATGACTGCTTTTTTCAATGCTGAAGCTGTGGGAAAAGGTAGTAAAGTTGGTTATTTAGTCGAATTTGATGAAACTGACAAAATTTTTAGTAACCCAAGTCAACAATCCACTGAAGATTATGTAAGCGGTAGATTTGGGTAACAATGAATAATAAATAATTAAATCTAATAGTTACTAATTTTAATGATTGAAAAAAATTTTTTTTGATAAGATTGTAATGTAATCATAAAACAATAGGACATAGAAACACTATGGCAAAAACCAGAACCGTTTATATCTGTAATGCTTGTGGTACAGAATCTTCTCAGTGGTTTGGTAAATGTCCTAGTTGTCATGTTTATGGTACTTTAGAAGAGCAGATTCTCAACGGTAATGCTAACGGTAATAACCGAGCAGGTTGGCAGTCTCAAAGTAACAATAATAATCGCAAACCTACCACGCCACAACCAAGAATATCTGTCAAATTTTCTGACATAACCGAACAAGAACAGCCTCGGATGTTATCAGGTTATCATGAATTAGATCGGGTTTTAGGTGGTGGTATTGTACCCGGTTCTTTAGTACTAATTGGAGGAGATCCGGGTATCGGTAAATCAACTTTATTATTACAAACTGCGAATCAATTATCTTTGCGTTTTCCTCGCATTCTTTATGTTTCGGGAGAGGAATCAGGGCAACAAATCAAGTTACGAGCTTCTCGTTTAGGCGTTGGTGTCACAAAAGAGAATGACGACAACGGAGAAAAAGAGGTATTTGAGCCCAATTTATACATTTTGGCAGAAACTGATTTAGAAGAAATTTTGCGAGAATTAGAGTCTCTTAAACCTCAAGTTGCCATTATCGATAGTATTCAAACTCTCAACTATGCTACTCTAAATTCTGCACCCGGTTCTGTCTCTCAAGTAAGAGAATGTACTTCTGCTTTAATGCAGGTGGCAAAGCGAGAAAACATAACTCTTTTTATTGTCGGTCATGTTACTAAAGAAGGGGCGATCGCAGGACCAAGGGTGTTAGAACATTTAGTAGATACGGTATTATATTTTGAAGGCGATCGCTATGCTTCCCATCGTTTGTTAAGATCTGTTAAAAATCGTTTTGGTGCTACCCATGAAATCGGTATTTTTGAAATGGTAGATCATGGTTTGGATGAGGTTTCTAACCCTTCGGAGTTATTTTTAAGCAGTCGGGATGAATTAGCACCGGGTACAGCTACCATTGTATCCTGTGAAGGAACAAGATCCCTTGTCGTTGAATTACAAGCCCTCGTAAGCCCCACCAGTTATACTTCTCCTCGTCGTGCTACCACAGGAGTTGATTATAATAGATTACAACAAATTTTAGCCGTATTAGAAAAAAGAGTTGGTATTCCCCTTTCTAAGTTAGATGCTTATGTAGCATCGGCTGGAGGCTTGGCAGTAGAAGAACCAGCAGCAGATTTAGGTATGGCGATCGCCATTGTAGCTAGTTTTCGAGATCGGATGGTTGATCCTCGTACAGTATTAATTGGAGAAATAGGATTAGGAGGACAAGTACGTTTAGTGTCGCAAATGGAATTAAGATTAAAAGAAGCGGCGAAATTAGGTTTTAAACGGGCAATCGTACCTAAAGGACAAACATATTCTACAGATATAGGCTTAGAAATTGTTACCGTAGGAAAAGTGATTGATGCCATTGTGGTAGCGATGCCGGGAAATCCCATGAATATTAGCGAAGAAGAAGAAAATGGGGAGTAATTCACAAAAGCTCTTATTTAGCCCTCTTTCTATTAAAATTAAATTTTTTTAGCTCCAAAATTATTCATTTCATTAATGATTTTCATTGTCTCCATACTAACCGTTGTTACTTTCATTAATAAGTCAATTACTTCCTCTTTATAGTCAGCAAATCGATAATTATTGAACTTTTCTGCTATGGTTTTATCCTTCGGTTTTTTCTCCTTATATTGATCTAAAATCCACTCTAAAGCGCTGCGATTTCCTAGTTTATATTCCCATGCTAAAGGCGGAATTTCTGTTAAAGTTGTTACCTCATCAATGATAATTTGATGGTTAATTTTATCCGCTCTTAACTTCGGTTTAACTGATAATCGCTCCCTTGCCCCCAATTCTGGGAATCGCCCCCCTACCCCCAATTCTGGGGGAGTAAGAGACGGCTTGGAAGTCCCCAAAGTTGGGGATTTAGGGGCGTGAATTTGTCCCCCCGCCCCCAATTCTGGGGGAGATTTATCCACATCAATTCTTTTCAATTCATAAGGTTTAATCGTCTCATAATTTAAGTGTAAATCCATTAATTGTTTACCCCATTTTACCCACTGCCAAAAGTCATCATAAAAAGGTATTCTCGGAAACTCTCTTTTCAAATTTAACTCATATTTTTGACGATATTTAGGGTTATGTAAAACTCCATAAACATAATAAAAAATATTCTCTTTTTTAATCTTATATTGACTCTCCTTATCCGTAAAACAGGCATCCTGCCTGTTATCCTCCGACGGGCTAGAAGCCCGTTTTACGTTATGATAGTATTCTCTAAATTGCTCTAAACCCCAATCTGTTATATTATCAATTCTCTCTCCTTTTTCATATCGATATAATGGTAAACATTGACTATCACCAGTACAATGTAAATCAATTAATTTATCACTTACTAAACAATGAAAAAATTTATTAGAAGATTGTCCTGAAATAGCTATAGTTAAATTTTCCTTTCCTAACTGTTTACGATAACCTCTTTCATCAATTAAAATCTCCGAAAAATAAATAAAATTAGGTGAAAATGGACGATAACAAAAAGGTTTAATATTATTGTAATTAAATATTTCTTTACAGTTTTTATTATGTCTTATTTTAAGATTTCTTGACCATTTTATTCTATTCTCAAAATCTTGAGAGTTATTATAAATATCTATAAAAAAAGTTATCCTTTGATATAAATTTTGTTCTGATATATTAACTAACCACTCATCTTTAGCAGTATTGATTCCATGAGAAAAAAACTTAAATATAGCTGTTTCTTCATCTTTATTTTTAGATAATTTTGTTTCTTTATTCGCCACAGAAATTAAACGCTCAAAATCATTATCATCTGCTAGATTAATCCAATTATTATTTTATCAGGATTAATAGTTTCAAAATTAATTGACTTTAAATTATTAGCACTTAAAAACTTTAATTTATCTTCCGCTATTTCTAATTCTGGTCTTCTGGTATAAGATATTTTACAAGATAATTTTTTCTCTTTTAGTTTAATTAAAAATAGAATTGCCACTCCTGTTTGAATACCAAAAACATTATGAGTTGTGCCTGATAACTTAGGATTTTTTCTCACATCTCCGCCTAAATCAATAATATAAATATAGTCAAATTCTTGCTCTAAACACTTTCTAAAACCATCAAAAGTTCTAGCATCAATAAAAGAATTATTAGTAATAAAAGCGATAATTCCCTCATCATTTAACCTATCACTTGCCCAACGATAAAAACGAGAATACATATCATAAAGTTTTGTTTTTTGGGCAGTACTTTCTTTAATATAAGTCTCTTTTATGCGTTTATCTATATCAGGATAAGAGCGATTTTTATTATTATCATTTTCATTTTGTTGATTAGCATTATAGGGAGGATTACCGATAATTACCGATATTTTACTCTCATTTTGTCGTTTAATTCTCTCGGTATTTTCTTGACTCATGGCAAATAAATCAAACTGTTTTCCACCGAAATTAGTATGACTTAAAGTATCCACTAAACAGATATTATTAAACTCTAAATATTGCTGTTTTTTTTGCTGATAAGTATATTCAATATTCAAATTTGCGATGTAATAGGGTAAAATTGACATCTCGTTACAGTGAATCTCATTTTGATATTTATATTCAATATCTCTTTCTAATAAAAAGTATAATATTTCTGTAATAAAAGTACCAGTACCCGTACAAGGATCTAATATTTCTACTCCTTTATCCCCTAAATTTTTAGTAAAATGTTCTAATAATAATTCATTAGTACTTTCTACCATAAATTTAACAATTTCATTAGGAGTATAAACTATACCTAACCTGTCGGCTTCTTTAGGATTATAGGCTTTATAAAAGTTTTCATAAACTACTTTTAAAAACTTTTGTTTTTCTTGATGATTAACTATACTTGAAGCAGTGCGAATAATGGCATTATAATAACTTTGAATGGTTTTAAAAGTGTTGCGTTTAACATTACCAGTAAAAAAAGTTTTAATAACTTCATTTAATTGTCTAGCGATGTTATTTTCTTGATGAAATTGAGCATCACTAAAAATATTTGTAAATATATCTTCCGTCAAAATATGCTGAATAATCATCTCTCGAATATCATCAATAGTGATGTCTGGATTAATAGATTCTTGACATACTTTTAAGAATTTATCCCTTGCTTCAATAAATTTTTGATTTGCCTCCTTTCCAATATTGGGGACTTCCATACCGTCTCTTACTCCCCCAGAATTGGGGGCAGGGGGGCGATTCCCAGAATTGGAAGCAGGGGGGCGATTCTCAGAATTGGAAAGGCGGGGGGTGAGGTCTTGACTATCAATCAGTTTTCTGAGAGTATCAATTATAGTTGGCAAATCTTGACTAAAAGTATTAATAGCGTGACGAAAATCTTTAACTTCTGCCCTTTCATAGTCTAAAAATTGCTTAATTAACTTGTCTAAATCGTCATCATTTTCCATATCAATCCGCAAAGATTCTTGTCCATTTTGGATTAATACGGCGGTTTTAGTATCCTCAAATAAAATATTATCGTTAGGATAACCTTTGTTAAATTTTGCCTCAATTTCAGCGTCTAAAGAATCCTTTTCGTCTTTTGCTTCCCAATATCCCCAATCAAGGCGTAAAGCATCCTTAACAATGCCATCGAGACGAATAGGCTTGTGTAAACGACTTTTAATAGTCAACTCTTCCACCAATAGAAAATCTTTCGGCTTACAATAACCATTAAGTAAAGTTGCAAAAGCATAACGAATCGAGCCTTCGTTGCTACTACCTCCATATCTTTTTCTGGTTTCCAAGTCTCGGCGATATTGATGGATAAGAGTTTTTGACATAATAGACTAATTTGATAATTTTGCGGTGGGATTCTTGCTTATTATTTACAAAGCATTAATCTTGTTTTTATCTTCCCTTCATTTTGCCCATTGATAGATGTATCAAATCTATTTGTTAAATATTAATCAATTTGGTGTATTTTCAAGAAATTAGTACCTTGACTTTTACCCGTGGGAATCCCCGCCATAATTAAAATTTTATCTCCAGATTTCCCTAAATTTCTTTGTTTAATAATCCTTTCTGCTTCTGCTACCAACTCTTCAAAATTAACTGGATCATTAGGGATTAAAATAGGTTTTACACCCCAAATTAAATTTAAACGATGATAAACTTTTTGGCGTTGCTGAATTAAGGTATGATTTTTAGATAAAGGGGTCAAATTATCAAAAATAAAAAAATGATACAATGTCCAGAGTGCGGGTCTAAACATATTCACAAAAATGGAATTAAAAAAGGAAAGCAAAATCATCTT
>NZ_JBGSUU010000107.1:0-48988 GCF_041753295.1 Geminocystis sp. | reverse complement strand
AAAAATTGAAAAATAAAGACAGAAAGATTAAAAATAAATAGAAAAGGTTAAAATTAAATTTTAAGTATGAGATTAGGGGAAAAAGAAAAAAAGATGAGAAAAAAAAGGTAGTTAAAATTTGAGAATGAAAAAACCCTGCTTCAAATGAGGGAATCTATAATTATCTTGACACTTTACAGTTAATCGTTAAGATAGGTAATCAATAAATAAATTTTTTAGTTGTTAATTGTTCATTGTTAATGGTAAAGATGGAATCTCTAATCGCTGGACGTTATCAAATTGTTAATACTTTAGCAGGGGGGGGCTTTGGGGAGACTTTTTTGGCTAGAGATACTCATATGCCTTCTCAACGGTTGATTGTGATTAAACGTCTAAAACCTGTTAATTCTAATCATCGGGTATCTTCGGAAGTGATTGAAGATTTATTCCGTAAAGAAGCTCAAGTATTAGAAGAAGTCGGACAACATTGTGCGCAAATTCCTACTTTATACGCCTATTTTGTTGATAATGAAAGATTTTATCTTGTGCAAGAATATATAGAGGGTAAAAGCCTTGCAGAATTAGGAATGATTAACAGTTCTCAATGTCAAGAAATCTTAGCATCTTTACTCAAAACTCTGCAATACATTCACCGTAAAAAAATTATTCACCGAGATATTAAACCTGAAAATATTGTTATTCGTAGTCGAGATGGTAAACCTGTTTTAATTGATTTTGGTGCAGTAAAAGAAACTATGGGCACTGTGGCTTTAGGATCTGGATCGATGGTAAGCTCTGTTATAGTTGGTACAAGGGGATTTATGCCTCCTGAGCAAAGTACTGGTAGAACTATTTATAGTAGTGACTTATTCGCTTTAGGCTTAACCATGATTTATAGTTTAACAGGAAAATACCCCATCGAGTTTCCTAGTAATTCTTTAAATGGTCAATTAGAATGGGCTGATTTTGCACCTAATTTAAGTCCATTATTGCAAACAGTGCTAGAAAAAGCTACTAAAATTGATTTGAGTCAACGATACAAAACTGCCGAACAGATGTATCAAGATTTATATTTAAGTGAAATTAACACTGTAGCTGTAATTCCTCAACGAAAAAATAATCCTGTTAGTCTCCCCCTGACTGGAATAGAATCTCCTACTGTGGCGGTTACTAGAGATCAACTTTACCCACAATCTGAATCATTTTCTCCTCCCAAACCAAGTTATACTCCCCAAAAGGTTTCTAAATCCCCTTATACTCCTCAACCTGTATCAAAATCAAAACCAAATCCCAGTTATACTCCTCAAAAGGTTTCTAAGGCTATATATGAAGATAGCAATATTAAAGAAAATAATGGAATTAATTGGCTACCTTTAATTTTAAGTGCAGTAATCGCTGGAATTGCGGTATCGGTGGGGTTTATTTTTATACAGTATATACAACAAACTCAGACAGAATTGGCTAATCTTGAACAACAAAAACTCGAAACAGAAGCTAGACTAGCAGAGGAGCAAAAAAGACGAGAAGAAGATACTAATAAGCGTTTAGAAGCTGAAAGATTGCGACAACAGGCAGAAAATGAGCGAATTAAGGCGGAAGAATTGAGACGTGAGGCGGAGGAAAAAGCTAAGACTCTATCTCAATCTCAACCTGTTGTTAATAATCCTGATCCTAATAATACTCCCATTGAACCTGTTATAGAAGAAACTCCTCCTGTTGATGGTAATGAAGCGATAACTAAAGTTCAAGAGTTGTATAATTTATTATCTCAGAAGCAATATGATCAGGCTATAAATTTTTATACTAATTCTCCTGATCTTAGTTTTTTCGATCAATTTAGTCAAGTTACCGTAGAAAATTTACAGATTGTTAGTCAAGATGAAAAATCCATCACTTTAACAGGTGAAAATACTTATACTTATCCTGATGGTACAACTCAAAAAGAACAAAGAGACTATACCATCGAAAGAATTGATGACTCTTTGAAAATCGCTAATTCTCAATTTTTAAAGATCATAGAAGAAAGAAAATAATTTAGAATTAGGTATCAGGTGTAGCTCTTTTAATGTGTCGAACTCAGATGATACCTAATATATATTAAAACTTAACAGGTGAATGAGTGCGTAATGTTAGATACTTAATAACCCTGAAGGATTTACCGATAATAAATCTCGTCTTTGTAATCCTTCCTGATACAGTATAGCATTAGCTGAAAGTAAACCACTACTAATTGCTCTTTCCATTAATCCGCAAGGAAAAGGCATTTTTACCCAATCTCCAGCAAACATCAGATTTTTAACTTCAGTTTCCGTGGAAGGGCGCATTTTAAAACTATTAGGGGGATAACCTGAAAAATTTTTCTGATTGACTAATTGTTGATGTAAAATTTTGGCGTTGGCTAATTCAGGGACAATTTCGTATAATTCCTCTATAAAAGTGGCTAAAATCGATTCTTGAGTGGGAAATTCTTTCTCTTTATAACAATAGGCGTGTAACTCCACCACACTCCCCCCTGTTTTTTGCGCCCATTCCTTATATTCTCTCTGGATACGATGATAAAGAGTAATACTATCGGTTAATTTATATCCCGAAAGAGAAGCAAAATTACTGTGTTGCCAATCAAAATCTTTATCTAACCAAAAACGCCCTACCGCAAAAGGATCGGCTAATGGTAAACTTTCTACTTGAGTCTTAGTCTGTACACAACTTTCTCCTTCTATTAAATTAAATAGATGTTTTAACCCATTAACATCCGTTGCCATCACAAAATAGTCAGCTTCGATTTTCTTTGGTTTACTCGCAATTTTAGCCTCATCATTAATTAATTTAACTCTATTATTTTCTCTGGCAACAACTTTGTAAATTTTAAGATTTCTTGGTGCAGGAGGATTGATAACTTTACCTTCTTGATCATACATTGCACCGTGACAAGGACATAAAAATTGACCATTTTCTTGCTTATTAACGATACATCCTTGATGAGTGCAACTCAAAGAAAAAGCCTTATCAGTATCTTTGACTACCGCAAAAAGTTCATCTCCTGCTCCATAATAGTCATATTGTTCATCTTTTAATGACAGATTCTCGTTAACCCAAAAAGCTACATTACTAACTTCGTTTCCTTGATAATATTCTATAGAAGTTATGCGATCGCCAATACAATTAATTTTACTAATATTCGCTTCTGTGATAACTTTACCGTTATTATGTTTGATATTTTCTGCAATGGGATTAACTAAACTTGTACCCATATCATCTACCGTACCATTAAAAGCTAAACCTTCTGGATTACCAAAAAAATAAAAATGGAAAAACTGCATAAGTTCACCAGTACTTAAAACATCAGGAGCATTAAGGGAAGATTTAGCAAAAGGAAGGAAATATAAATCAAACAACCCTTGAGGAATGCCTTTGGTAGCCCAATCCGACACAGAAATTGCATCTAAATCGTAGTAACTGTTGGGAATTTTAAAGCTAGTAATAGCATGAAAAACCCTCCAATGAGCTGGATTTGCGAGATTTATACCCCAATGAAGAGAATTTTGGGAAGATATGGCTAAATCTACTATATTCCAAGGGAAAGAAGAATGACTTGGGCGAAAATTCTCTGGTTTATACTTATTATCTTTAAAAACGACGGAATAATAATCTAATGATTGAAAGTTATCCTTGATATTAATCTCGTTAACAATGCTTTTCAGGTTATAGTATTGAGGGAAAAATCCATGAAAACCATGTTCCATTTTAAAAGAATCTTCTCCTATCTTAATATCCCAACTAGCTATTTTGCCTCCTAACTGTGGTGATTTTTCTAAAAGTGTTACCTCAAAACCTCGATTACTTAACTCATAAGCCGAAGCTAATCCAGCTAATCCTCCACCAATTACAACTACTTTTTTCCTCTTGTTTAATGTACGAGGTAAAGTTAAAGTATCCCATTTATGAATAGTTGGTTGGGGTTTAACTACCCTAGAATAACCAAGAATACCGAGAATACCCGTAACAGTGAATAATTTAAAAAGATTGCGGCGAGAGATAACACTATTCATGAAATAATTTTTGAGAAATTTAACATTACTTTACATAAATTATCATTAATTTTCTGGTTAAGATCAAGTTTTATCAACATTGATTTTAATTATTAACAGATGTTACGCAAAAATAGAATTAATTGTTGATTTTTGCCAAACAGTTAAATGTCGATAACTTTTTACTTCAATCATTTGTTTTCATTAAACCTACAACCTTTCACAAAATCGATTAAAACTTAATAGGTGAATTATTCGTAAATGTCAGTTATTTGAGGGGTTGCCAAAATATAATTGATTCATTTAAAGGCTCAAGTTTTGTGCCGGGATAATAAAATTCAAGAATTTTTTGTGCTGACCAACCTAAATTTGCTAAATTATAACTACCAAACTGGCTTAATCCGACTCCATGACCAAATCCCCCTCCTACGAAGGCATATCCAGCAAGTTTTTTATTTTTGTCATAAAAAGGCTCTAAATAGAATAAAGTGCTTCTAGGCGGCGTAAAAGCACTTCTCACTTCATTTTTGGCAAGGGTTACAACTCCTAAGTCTGTATTTACATTAAGTTTCAAAATTCTACCCGAAGGCGATCGCTGGGCGATTTTCATGTCTTGAATAGTGGTAAAATTCTTAAGGGGATGTTTAATTTTAGTTAAATATTTTTGTAAATCTTTGGTTAAATCAGCTAAAGTGCTTTTTTTATTCCAACGAAATAGACTTCTACCTGTTTCATTAAAACCTTTTTGTAAAGCAATAAAATTACGAAAATTAGCTTCGGATTCGAGAGTTTTATCCCCTAAATTCCATAATTGTTGAGGTGAATCAATAACAGATTTAAGATAAGGGCGACTTTCCCCATTCCAGACATCTTCAAAATAGGATGTAACTCCACCAGTGGTAGAAGAATATAAAGCGTCCACTAACTCATTGTTATAGGTTAACACTAAACCTTTAGTTTTGGCGATGGCTTGATCAGAAATAGTAGAAGTGCCAGTTAAACCATAGTAAACTTGACAATGAGTGGTGGCACACATTTCATAATTATCAGCTTGAAATCTGCGGGTATTACGAAGGGCATAAGTTCGAGCGATGATAGTTTGTGCTTCGGCAGCAGCAGAAGGAACATTTGCACCAATTTCATGAGGTACAACGCCTCGTAAATAAGTTTCAATATCAACTTTATTAACAAAAGTATAATCACCGTAGGAATTAGGCTGAAGAGTAAAAACACCGTCATATTTACGCCAACTACCTTTAACACCATCTTTTAATTCGACAATGCCTCGACTACTTTTAATTTCCAAGTAATTAACTTGATAGTTTTTATCCCCTACCTTAAAAGAAACTTCTGGTTTTTCTAATAAAATAGCCGTTTCGATATAAATATCTTGATAACCTTTTTCCTGAAGACTATTAAGTAAAAGCCTTTTTAATAATGGAGTTGAATAAGTACTACGTTTCGCCCACACTTGCCAACGCCCAGGTTGAGTAATTTCTACCTCAATACCTAAAGATTGCCAATTTTTAGCTGCATCTTCTGCGGTTTCAAAAGTGCCATAATCCCCTAAAATTAATCTTTCTTCAATTAATTTATGAGGTAAGGATTTAGAAACAACAGTTAACTTTAACTCATCCATAGTCAAAGATTTTTCTTTTTTTGTGATGTTATCAGTAAATTTGACGATTAAAGAATTTCCTTGACTGCTTTTGAGGGTAATTTCATCTTCCAAATCATCTCCAAATCTTTGCACAATACCTACTTTTAAATCTACTGCTAAAACGGGGATTTCAGGCAAAAATGACATCCCGAATAGTAAGGGTAAAGTTAACCAAAATTTAGATAATAATAACGGTAAAGAATTACAATTGAGACAACTATTCAAATTCATCATATTAAGGTTACTTTTAATTACACCCATAAGAAAACATCAAGGATTAATTACTCAGAAAATTATATATTAACAAGTAGAATATTCGCTGTAAAAATCAGAAGAGCTTTAATTTCTTTAAAATTACAAATTAAGAAAGTTGACGTAAATAAATCAGTAAATCCGCCATATCTTCGCTTGACGGCTGAAATTTAGGCATCGGTGGAGTTTTACCTCCAGTAACTTGATGGATAATTTGCCCATCAGATTTATGTTTTGATACATCTACAAGACTAGGTCCTACATTACCATTTCCATTAATACCATGACAACCAGCACAATTAACTTGAAAAATAGCATTTCCTCGCTCGATATTACCTTGAAAAGATAATACTTCTTGTACATAAGGATCTTTTGTAGGTATCAACCACCATGCTATTATGATCAAGATCAAGATAATAATCACTGTTAGAAGACTCATCGCAATCTTTTTTGTGTCGATATAATTTAGATCTTTTCCTAATAACTGGTTATTCACTGACTCATTGTTAACTTTTAGTTTACTTAATTAACATTTTGCAACATTTTTTCTCATTAAGACAACTTTTCAAGGAAAATCCATAATTTAATCTAGGCATTTTTCCTTAACTATTTATTCTCGTTGATCTTTTTTTGATACCATAGAACATGAGAAAATTTTAAAGTAAATTTATAATACTGGAGAAAATTAATGATCGAACCTTTGTTACTTGGTATAGTTTTAGGTTTAATTCCCGTCACCCTTATGGGTTTATTTTTTGCCGCTTACCGTCAATATAAACGTAGTAGCGAAATCGGACTAGAATAATTAATCATCATCAGCAATTAACAATTAATAATCAAATATTTTCTCTTTTCCTCTTTTCCTCTTTTCCTCATCACATAGTAGAAGAAATTTTTTTTGCATAAGTACAAAGATTATGTCAAAATCACCCTAGTGGTAAAGTGAGTCAATGAAAGGGAAGATTAAAAGTCTCTTTCATAAGTGCTAAAAATTGAAGGTTTTTCATTCTTAATTTTTTCTGCATTGTACTACTAATCTTTAGAAATCACAATTAAACTAGATTACTATGCAAATTTTATTTGTAGCTGCAGAAGCCGCACCAGTAGCTAAAGTTGGGGGAATGGGAGATGTTGTAGGTGCGTTACCTCAAATTTTACGGAAATTAGGTCATGATGTGCGGATTTTCATGCCTTATTATGGCTTTTTACCCGATAAGTTAGATGTTCCTAGTGAACCAATTTGGTGGGGTGATGCCATGTTTCAAAAATTTGCGGTATATGAAACGGTTTTACCTGATACTGATGTACCATTATATCTTTTTGGTCATCCTTGTTTTGGTGGGCGCAATGTTTATGGTGGCGATGATGAATATTGGCGTTTTACTTTTTTCTCTAATGGTGCGGCAGAATTTGCATGGAATTATTGGAAACCAGATATTATTCACTGTCATGATTGGCATACGGGGATGATTCCTGTGTGGATGCACCAATCTCCTGATA
Organism: Geminocystis sp.; assembly: GCF_041753295.1. Lineage (NCBI taxonomy): Bacteria > Bacillati > Cyanobacteriota > Cyanophyceae > Chroococcales > Geminocystaceae > Geminocystis > Geminocystis sp. The sequence goes on along the minus strand of NZ_JBGSUU010000107.1, from coordinate 41,569 downwards.
TTAGTACTATCTTTACTATTCATAATTTAGCTTATCAAGGACCTAGTCGAGAAATATTAGAAACCATGACATGGTGTCCTTGGTATATGGTGGGAGATAATACAATGTCCGCAGCATTACAGTTTGCTAATATCGTTAACACCGTTTCTCCTACCTACGCAGCACAAATAAAAACTCCTGAATATGGGGAAAATCTCCATGGTTTATTATCTTGGATTAGTGGCAAATTAAGAGGTATTGTTAATGGTATCGACACGGAAAAATATAATCCAGCCACCGATAAATTAATTCATCAAAATTTCACCGTAGAAACCATTGATAAACGGCGATTAAATAAAATTAAACTTCAGGAAGAATCAGGTTTAGAAGTTAATCGTAATGCTTTTCTCGTGGGCATGGTGACACGTTTAGTTGAGCAAAAAGGTATAGATTTAGTATTACAAACCGTTGATCGATTTTTAGCTTACACCGATGCCCAATTAATCATTCTTGGTACAGGCGATCGCTTTTATGAAACACAGTTATGGGAACTTTCTTCTCGTCATCGGGGGCGAATTTCAGTACAATTATTACATAATGAAGCAATTTCACGGCGAGTTTATAGCGGTGTAGATGCCTTTTTGATGCCTTCTCGATTTGAGCCTTGTGGTATCAGTCAACTATTAGCCATGCGCTATGGTGCAATTCCCATTGTGCGTAAAACTGGGGGGTTAGTCGATACGGTTTCTTTCTTTGATCCTACGGCGGAATCTGGTACAGGCTATAGCTTTGACCGTTATGAGCCATTGGATCTCTATACCTGTATGATTCGAGCCTATGAAGGTTTCCGTTTTAAAAAGGAATGGCAAAAACTGCAAATTCGTGGCATGAATCAAGATTTTAGTTGGGATAAATCCGCCGTTGAATATCTAAAAATGTACGAAGAAGCAAGATAAAAGTTATCAATTATTTTGATAGTAATCTCTTGTGCCTTTAGCTGACATTGCCTCATTTAAACGATTCAGCGCGTGAATATAAGCAGAAGTACGCATATTAACCTCAAATTTTTGAGAAATACTCCAAACGGCTTCTGTTTCCTCAATCATTCTTACCTTTAACTTTTCGTGAACTTCTGTTAAACTCCAGTACAAACCGTTACGATTTTGTACCCATTCTAAATAACTTACCGTTACCCCTCCTGCATTAACAAGAATATCAGGAAAAACATGAATACCTTTACTATTTAAAATATTATCAGCAGAAGAAGTAATGGGGCCATTTGCTACTTCAAAGATAAACTTTGCTTGAATTTCAGAAGCATTTTTTTCGGTGATTTGTTTTTCTAAGGCTGCGGGAATTAAGACATCGACATCAAGAGTTAAAAGTTGTTCATTTGTAATTACTTCATGGTCAATTATATTGCAAACGCTATCTTGACAATAAACTCCTGTAACGGTACGATGACTTTTTTTATATTGACGAATACTAGGTATATCTAAACCTTGAGGGGCATAAATACCGCCTTGAGAGTCACTCACCGCAACGACTTTATAACCAGCTTTAAAGAGTAACTCCGCCATTTGTGCCCCAGCATTTCCAAAACCTTGTACTGCTACGGTAGTTGTTTCTTTAACTAGATTAAATTTCTTGAGCATTACGTTGATAACATGAAAAGCACCCGTAGCGGTTGCGGTATCTCTACCTTGACTCCCCCCCATGGTTAAAGGTTTTCCTGTTACTACCCCTGGGGAAAAACGACGACGAATGATACTATATTGATCCATCATCCACCCCATAATCATTTCATTAGTGTAAACATCAGGTGCTAAAATGTCCACATCAGTACCAATAAAATCGGCGATCGCTTCAATATAACCTCTACTTAATCTTTCTAATTCTGTTTTAGATAATTCTTTAGGGTTAACGGTAATACCGCCTTTAGCGCCACCAAAAGGAAGATTCAATAAAGCACACTTAAAAGTCATCCAAAAAGCTAAAGATTGCACCTCATCAATGGATACAGAAGGATGATAACGAACTCCACCTTTACCTGGCCCTCTGGTGTCATCATATCGTACTCTGTAACCCTGAAAAATTTTTAAAGAACCGTCATCCATGCGTATGGGAATAGAAACACTAAGACTAGCTTTCGGATATTTTAACCGAGAAAAAGCATCCTCAGAAATAGATACATATTTCAAAGCCTCTTCTAATCTCACATTAGCATCTGCCAATAAAGATTTTGACATAATTTTATTCCTTAAAATTCCCTGTTTATCTCTATTTAAACATTTCAGGGGAACATTTTTGTAAGGAGTTAGGAGAAATACCAAAAGAGGTTAATTCTAGTTGTCAAGTATTGGGTTTCAGGTATTGGGTTTCAGGTGTCAGGTAAAATACAATTTTATAATAAATTTAATTGTTAATTCTTATAATCTTTATAGTGCTTAGGAACGTTTATTTTATCTGAATTTATCATAACTACTGTAGAAGAGCTTAAATTAGGATTAAATTTAGAAAAGAATGATCAATTGTTATAATCTATTACGCAACTGCCAAGATTTTTTTTATTTGTTCATGATTAACCAACAAACTGCTATATATCGTATATTAGATGCTAACTTAGATCGTGCCAGAGAAGGATTAAGAATTGTAGAAGAATGGTGTCGTTTTGGCTTAAATGATCAAGAAACGGCAGCTAGTTGTAAAGAAATGCGTCAAGAATTAGGAAGTTGGCACACATTAGAATTACGAACCGCAAGAGATACACCCAACGACGTAGGTACAAATTTAACTCACCCCAAAGAAACCCAAAGAGAAAGTTTAGAGGATTTATTACAAGCAAATATTTGTAGAATTCAAGAGGCTTTAAGGGTTTTAGAAGAATACGCTAAATTATATGACGGGGAATTTGCGGCGGGGATGAAACAATTACGTTATCAGGTTTATACCTTAGAAAGTAAACTATTAGGGCAAAATCGGTTTAAATTATTAAATCAATGTTCATTATATTTAGTCACTTCTGGGGTGGATAATATTTTCACGGTGATTGAATCTGCCTTAAAAGGTGGTTTAAAGTTAGTACAATATCGCCATAAAAATCAAGATGATTTAGTAAAGTTAAAAGAAGCCTATAAAATTAAACAATTATGTAATAACTATGGTGCTATATTTATTGTTAATGATCGCATAGATATAGCTTTAGCGGTTAACGCCGATGGAGTACATTTAGGACAAACAGACTGCCCCGTAGGTTTAGCAAGACAAATGTTAGGTAGTGGTAAAATTATCGGAAAATCTACTACTAACCCTCAAGAAATGGCAAAAGCGATTAGTGATGGAGCTGATTACATTGGTGTTGGTCCTGTTTATGAAACGCCGACAAAAGTGGGTAAAAAAGCTACTGGTTTAGAATATGTCCGTTACGCCGAAGCTAATGCCACAATTCCTTGGTTTGCCATCGGTGGTATTGATAGTAATAATATTCGAGATGTTATTAAAGCAGGTGCAAAAAGAGTCGCTGTCGTTAGAGAAATTATGAATGCTGAAAATCCAACGGAAATAACGAAAAACTTGTTAAAAAACTTTTAAATTTAATTCCGCAACTCCCTCTTTCCTTTCTATCTCCTAACTCCTGTCTTCTATCTCCTATCTCCTATCTCCTATCTCCTATCTCCTATCTCCTAACTTCATTGCTAATTGTTAACTGGTAATGGTTAATTACGGAAAAATGTTAATATTGTATCGTGTATAGAGAAGTGAAGAATAAGGAAAAAAGTTGAATGGAAGAATATAATAAGTCAATTTCTTTTTTTGAAGGAAGAGATATAAAGATTCAAGTAGGATTATTAGCACCTCAAGCAGGAGGCTCGGTTTTAATACAAGCAGGTGAAACCGCAGTTTTTGTAACAGCAACTCGTACTAAAGGTAGAGAAGGCATCGACTTTTTACCTTTAACCGTAGATTATGAAGAAAGATTGTACGCTGCAGGACGTATTCCGGGAGGATTTTTACGCCGTGAAGGAAGGCCTCCAGAACGAGCAACCCTTACCAGTCGCTTGATTGATCGCCCTCTGCGTCCTCTTTTTCCTTCTTGGTTAAGAGATGACTTACAAATTGTAGCAACAACGTTATCGATGGATGAGGAAGTACCGCCCGATGTGTTAGCTGTAACGGGGGCATCCGTAGCGACTTTAATCGCTCAAATTCCTTTTTATGGTCCCATGGCTGCGGTAAGGGTAGGATTAGTTAACGATGAATTTATTATTAATCCTACTTTCCGAGAAATCGAAAACGGAGATCTTGATTTAGTAGTAGCAGGTACTCCTGATGGTATAGTAATGGTGGAAGCAGGAGCGAATCAGTTACCTGAACAAGATATAATCGAAGCCATTGAGTTTGGTTATGAAGCAATTTTAGAGTTAATTCAAGCTCAAAAAGATCTAATTCAAGAATTAGGTATTGAAATCAAAGTTGAAAATAAAGAAGAAGATAATCCTGCCGTAGTTAACTTCATCCACGAAAAAGCTGGAGAAGAAATTAAAAAAATTCTTTGTCATTTCGATTATGATAAAAAAACCAGAGATGAAGCGTTAGATAATATTCAAGCTACTTTAGTAGTAGAACCCATTAAGGCTTTAGCTGATGACGATGAAATAAAAGTTGCTGTTTCGGAAAATTCCAAACTTGTGGGTAACTTATTTAAACAGTTAACAAAAAAACTGATGCGCCGTCAAATTATCGATGATGGTGTCAGAGTTGATGGAAGAAAATTAGATCAAGTACGCCCTATTTCTTCTCGGGTGGGTTTATTACCTGCTAGAGTTCATGGGAGTGGTTTATTCCAAAGAGGTTTAACTCAAGTATTATCCATCGCTACTTTAGGCACGTCAGGAGACGCTCAAGATTTAGCCGATGATTTACATCCTGATTTTGAAAAACGTTATCTCCATCACTATAATTTCCCCCCTTATTCCGTAGGTGAAACTAAACCCTTACGCCCCCCCGGAAGACGTGAAATCGGTCATGGTGCTTTAGCAGAACGGGCTATTACTCCTGTTTTACCCCCTCAAGAAGATTTCCCTTATGTAATTCGTGTCGTATCTGAAGTACTGTCTTCTAACGGTTCGACTTCTATGGGTTCGGTTTGCGGTTCAACTTTAGCTTTAATGGACGCTGGAGTGCCTATTACTAAGCCTGTAAGTGGTGCAGCGATGGGATTAATCAAAGAAGGGGAAGAAGTGCGTATCTTAACGGATATTCAAGGTATTGAAGACTTCTTAGGGGATATGGATTTTAAAGTCGCTGGTACTGATAGTGGTATTACTGCTTTACAAATGGATATGAAAATTACTGGCTTGAAAATGGAAACCATCGCTGATGCGGTAAAACAAGCCAGAGAAGCTCGTTTACATATCTTAGGGGAAATGATGAAAACCATCAATACCCCTCGTAAAGAATTGTCCACCTACGCACCTCGTTTGATGACTATGAAAATCGATCCTGATATGATTGGTTTAGTTATTGGACCTGGAGGGAAAACGATCAAAGGTATTACTGAACAAACAGGTTCAAAAATCGATATTGCTGATGATGGTACTGTAACTATTTGTGCAGTACAAGCAGAACGTGGTCAACAGGCTAAACGCATCATTCAAACTATGACTCGTAAACTCAATGAGGGTGATGTTTATTTAGGGCGTGTAAGTCGTATTATCGATATTGGTGCTTTTGTGGAAGTTTTACCCGGTAAAGAAGGTATGATTCATATTTCTCAATTAGCTGAACATCGTGTTGGTAAAGTGGAAGATGAAGTTACTATCGGTGATGAAATTGTAGTCAAAATTCGTGGTTTTGATCAAAAAGGACGTTTAAATCTTACCCGTTTAGGTATTCATCCCGAACAAGCTGCGATCGCCCGTCAGGAGTCTCAGATTTAATTTATCTATTTCTGGGGAAGAAGACGAATTGAAGTCCCCACACTTGGGGATTTAGGGGCGTATTTTCCCCTCTACCTTCTAATGCTGAAGGAGAAAAAGAATTGAAAGTCCCCATATTTGGGGATTTAGGGGCGTATCAAGAAAAAGTAATTATTTGTAAATTTCTGACTTCTTTAATAATCTCAAAATCTTTGTCATTATGGAGTAAAATTACATCATAAGTAAGAGCTAAAGCCGCAATACAACAATCAATGCTACTTCTAACCGTTAAACCTTTACGTCTTAAATCATAAAAAATACGAGCGGAATTAACAAAGATAAGATCATTTTCGATTAGATAATCTTGATCATGTAAATAAGTTTCTAATAATTGCCATTCCCTTTCATTTTTCGCACCTTGTAATAATTCCATTTGAGTAAAACGACTTAAGAAAAAGGGATTATCTTTAATCAGATTTTGTAATTGTTTTCTTTTAATTCCTGTTTTATCTCGAAAAATATTAATCCAAACAGAAGTATCAATTAGGTACATTTTTGTTACTTCTTAGTTGACTATAATCATAATCTTCTCTCAAGTCAATTTTGCCACTCAAATCTAATAAATTTAATTTTTTACGACTGCGAATTAACTCTTTTAAAGCTAAATTTACTAATTCTTTTTTTGTTCTAACATTAGTTAAACGGAAGGCTTCTTCTACTAAAGTATCTTCTAGATCAATATTTGTTCTCATGTTTAAGTAAGTAATGTGTAAAGATAGCTATATTGTACACAAAAACTGTCTAAAAATATTTAATTTGCGATCAATAATCAAAAAAAAGTCCCCACACTTGGGGATTTAGGGGCGTATCCCAATTTTGGGGGAGAAGACGAATTGAAAGTCCCCATATTTGGGGATTTAGAGGCGTATTTTTATCCCCTCCATACTGGGGGATTTAGGGGCAGTTAATTCTAATCAAATCTCCTTCTACTTGGGCAAACATACCTTGATTTAAACTAGAAGTACGAGAGCGGTTCGGAGCATCAATTAACCTCACAAGTTCCTCTATTTGCTCGAAATTGGGCATTGTTTTTAAGTTTTGGGCTAAAAAAGCCTTGATAACCCTTCTTTGTAAACTGAGGGGTTTTTCTTTTAATACAGAACGTTTTAAACTATTTTTATCGTCACTTATGGCTAAATTAAGTAATTTTTCGCCTTCTTGGTTCAAAAATTCGACATCTGCTCTTAAAATCTCTGCTGTTTGGGTTAAATGTTGCTCTATCTGGGGATTAAATTCTTTTTTGAGGTAAGGAATTAAATCAAGGCGAATACGATTACGGGCAAATTTTTTATTGTCGTTATATTTATCTTCCCATATAGGCAATTGTAATTTTTGACAAAAAGCAAGGGTGTCACCACGAGTAAAATTAAGTAAGGGACGAACTAAGGTAAGATTATCTGTAAGTTTTCTTGTCCAATTAAGTGCGCTTAAACCTTCCATTCCTGCACCTCTAATCAAGTTATAAATGAAAGTTTCTGCGCGATCGCTCAAAGTATGTCCTGTTATTAGATAATTAAATTGGTATTTAGTGGCAATATCCATTAAACCTTCATAACGGTATTTTCGAGCATCTGCTTCCGTTTCAAGGATTTTTTTAGTAGCTTTTGCCAAATAAAACTCTATGCCCCAATTTTTGGCTATTTTCTCTACATGACTCCCTAATCCTTCATCTAACGCCCAACCATGATCAAAATGAGCGATCGCCAAATTCCAACCCCATTTTTCTTGTAAATCTAAGGATAACTTAGCAAGGGAGAGAGAATCTTGTCCTCCCGATACCGCTATTAAGATTTTGCTGTTTTTAGGCAATAAAAGCCTATTTTTACAAGTTTGATGCAATTTACTATGATAATCTGTCCAATTCATACAAAAATTTATTGATAATTAAGAGGGTGAATGCCATTCACCCCTACAGTATTCTCTGTTTCCTTTCTAATTTCTAATTATGATTGTCTGATTGACCATAAACCAATAAACTTGCTAATAAAAGTAATTTAATAGATTAAATTTATGAAAAAAGTACTTGGAATTATTTTAGGCGGTGGCGCGGGTACAAGATTATACCCTTTAACTAAATTACGGGCAAAACCTGCTGTACCACTAGCAGGAAAATATCGTTTAATTGATATACCTATTAGTAACTGTATTAACTCTGAAATTTTAAAAATTTATGTTTTAACTCAGTTTAACTCCGCTTCTCTAAATCGTCACGTTAGTCGTGCTTATAATTTTTCAGGGTTTAGCGATGGTTTTGTGGAAGTTTTAGCAGCACAGCAAACCAAAGAAAATCCAGAGTGGTTTCAAGGTACAGCAGATGCAGTACGTCAATATATATGGTTATTTCAGGAATGGGATATTGATGAGTATATCATCCTTTCTGGAGATCATCTTTATCGTATGGATTATACTAAATTTGTGGAGCATCACCGCCAAACTGGTGCTGATATAACCTTATCCGTTGTACCCATTGACGAAAAAAGAGCTTCTGCTTTTGGTTTAATGAAAATAGATGATACGGGAAGAATTATCGATTTCAGCGAAAAACCCGAAGGTGATGAGTTACAAAAAATGGCCGTTGATACCTCTATTTTAGGTTTAAGTCCTGAAAAAGCAAAAGAAAGTCCTTATATTGCTTCTATGGGTATTTATGTTTTCAAAAAAGGAGTCTTAGAAAAACTTTTAAAAGACAACCCCAACCAAACGGATTTTGGTAAAGAAATTATCCCTTCAGCGGCCAAAGATTATAAAGTACAAGCATATTTATTTAAAGGTTATTGGGAAGATATTGGTACTATTGAGGCTTTTTATGACGCAAATTTAGCTTTAACTAAACAACCTCAACCAGATTTTAGCTTCTATGACGAAAATGCTCCTATTTACACTCGCTCTCGCTATTTACCACCAACTAAGTTGTTAGATTCTAATGTAACTCAATCTATTATTGGGGAAGGTTGTATTATCAAAGAATGTCGTATTAGTCACTGTGTTTTAGGGGTAAGAACCAGAATTGAATCTAATTGTACTATTGAAGATACTTTATTGATGGGTGCTGACTTTTACGAGTCTTATAGCGTCAGACAGAGTAAATTAGAGCAAGGCAGTCTTCCTGTGGGTATTGGAGCAAATTCTACCATCAGAAGAGCTATTATCGATAAAAATGCTCGTATTGGTCAAAATGTGATTATCACCAATAAAGACAGGGTTGAAGAAGCTAATCGAGAAGATGAAGGTTTCTTAATTCGTAGTGGTATTGTTGTTGTCATCAAAAATGCTCTGATTCCAGATCATACCGTAATCTAATTTGTAGTGTGGGCATTGCCCACCATTGTTTTTTGTCGCCAGGGAGAAGTTGGAAAATATTTTATAAATTTTGGTTTAACATATATTTACTCCTCGACTCTTAATCTATGCAAACACCTTTAAGTTGGAATGAAATCAAAAGTAGGGCGATCGCCTTTAGTATAGAATGGCAAAATGAAACCTCAGAAAATGCTGAAGCAAAATCATTTTGGGATAATTTTTTCAATGTTTTTGGAGTGTCAAGAAGAAGGGTTGCTACCTTTGAAAAATCTGTTAAAAAGCTAGATAATAAACAAGGTTTTATTGATTTACTTTGGAAAGGAGTTATTTTAGTTGAACATAAATCTAAAGGAAAAAATTTAGATAAAGCCTATCAACAAGCCATTGATTATTTTTCAGGATTAAAAGAGTATGAATTGCCTAAATATATTTTAGTTTCTGATTTTCAGAAGTTTAAATTATATAATTTAGATAATGATCAAACTCATGAATTTGAGCTAAAAGAATTTGTTAATTATGTCCATTTATTTGACTTTATTGCAGGATATAAAAAACAAGAATATAAAGATAGTGATCCTGTTAATATTAAAGCCGCCCAATTGATGGGAGAATTACATGACAGGCTAAAAGAAATCGGTTATAGTGGTCATGAATTAGAAGTTTATTTAGTGCGTTTATTATTCTGTTTATTTGCTGATGATACAGGTATTTTTAATAAAGGAATTTTTCAAGAATATTTAGATTTACACACAAAACAAGACGGTAGCGATTTAGCCATGCACCTCGCTTCTGTTTTTCATATCTTAAATCAATCAGAAGATAAAAGACTTAAAAATTTAGATGAAAATTTAGCTCAATTTCCCTATATAAATGGCAAGTTATTTGAAGAATCTTTGCCACCAGCTTCCTTTGATAGTCAAATGCGAGAAATGTTATTAAAAGCCTGTAGTTTAGACTGGGGTAAAATTTCCCCTGCTATTTTTGGCTCGATGTTTCAAGCTGTGATGAATCCTAATCAAAGACGTAATTTAGGAGCTCATTATACCTCAGAAAAAAATATCCAAAAAGTCATTAAACCTCTGTTTTTAGATGATTTATATACAGAGTTTGAAAAGATTAAAAATAACCAAAATAAACTTAAAGAATTTCATAATAAAATCGCTTCATTAACATTTCTTGATCCTGCTTGTGGTTGTGGTAATTTTTTAATTATTACTTATCGAGAGTTACGAGATTTAGAAATTTTAGTTTTAAAAGAGTTAAATAAACAAGGACAATTAGAGTTAGATATTAGCACTATTATTAAAGTAGATGTAGATCAATTTTTTGGTATCGAATATGATGAATTTGCCGTAAGAATTGCCGAGGTTGCTATGTGGTTAATTGATCATCAAATGAATCTGAAAGTTAGTAATGAATTTGGGCAATATTTTGTCCGTTTACCTCTCAAAAAATCCGCTAAAATTATTCACGGAAATGCTTTACAAATTGATTGGAATAGTCTAACTCTCCATAATTCCCCACCTTTTAAGGAGGGATTAGGGGCGGTAAAATCACCACCTTTTAAGGAGGGGTTAGGGGCGGTAAAATCACCTTTTAAAGAAGGGTTAGGGGCGGTAAAACCTGCTTATAAATCAATTAGTAACTTAAAAGAGGTTAAAGAATTACGGCGTAATTTACGCAATAATGCCACTCCTGCGGAAAAAATTTTATGGAAAGTCTTACAAGGTAAACAATTAGATGGTTTTAAATTCCGAAGACAACACTCTATTGATAGGTATATCTTAGACTTTTTTTGTCCTAGTGCCAATCTTGCTATTGAGTTAGATGGTGAAACTCATTATACCTCAGAGGCTATTGAGTATGATCAAATCAGAGATAATTTTTTAGCAAATGTTGGTATAAAAGTAATTCGCTACCCAAATAATGAAATTTTCGAAAATTTAGACGGCGTATTAGAAGACATCAGACAACATCTGTTAGGAGAAAAAACTTCTTCCCCCATAAAAGTTAATTCTACTACCTCCGATTCCACCTATATAGAAGTTAATTCTACCACCCCCGACCCCTCCTACATAGGTGGGGAGAAAGATTCCCCCCTTTCAAGGGGAGTTAGGGCGGTTAATTATATTTTAGGTAATCCTCCTTTCGTGGGTAAACAATTACAAAATATTCAGCAAAAAACTGACATGAATTTAGTCTTTAATGGCGTAAAAAATGCTGGTGTTTTAGATTATGTTTGTGCATGGTATTTAAAAGCTGCTCAATATCTTAACCCCCCTTTATCCCCCCTTAAAAATGGGAGAGATTCTCTTAATTATTCCCCACCTTTTAAGGAGGGGTTAGGGGAGGTAAAATCACCTTTTAAGGAGGAGTTAAGAGAGGTAAAATCACCTTTTAAGGAGGAGTTAAGGGAGGTAAAAACTCGTTGTGCTTTTGTGAGTACAAATTCTATTTCTCAAGGCGAACAAGTAGGCATTTTATGGCAAGAATTATACAATAAATATAACATTAAAATTCACTTTGCCCATCGTACTTTTTCTTGGAGTAATGAAGCAAAAGGTAACGCTGCTGTTCATTGTGTTATTATTGGTTTTGGCTTAGAAAATATAGACAATAAACGCCTTTTTTCCTATGAAAATATCAAGGGCGAAGCTATTGAAATAAAAGCTCAAAATATTAGTCCATATTTAACTATTGGAAGAAATATTTTTATTTTATCTCGTTCATCTCCTATATGTGATGTACCTTCTATTAAAAGGGGTAATTCTCCTTACGATGACGGTAATTTTTTATTGAATCAAACTGAATTAGAAAACCTATTAAAATTAGACTCAAAAGCTATTAAATTTATTAAAAAATTTATCGGGGCAAAAGAGTTTATTAATGGAGAAAATAAATACTGTATTTGGTTAGTTAATGCTAATCCTAATGAGATAAAACAGTGTCAATTAATTTTAGAAAGAATAGAAAAAGTTAGACAGTTTAGAATTAATGCAAAAGGTTTAGAAACTCAAAAATATTCTGCTTTTCCTAGTTTATTTAGAGATAAAAATAATCCAGATACATTTATTGTTATTCCTCGTGTATCTTCTGAAAATAGAAAATATATTCCGATGGGTTTTTTTGACAAGAATAGTATTCCCGGAGATACTTGTATGATAATTCCTAATGGTGATTTATTTTTATTTGGAATTTTAACCTCTCAAATGCACATGACATGGGTTAAATATATTTGCGGAAGACTAAAAAGTGATTATCGTTACTCAAAAGATATTGTTTATAATAACTATCCTTTTCCTGAAAATGTGACGGAAAAACAACGGGGAAAAGTAGCTAATTTAGCTCAAAAAATCCTCGATATTCGAGCAAAATATCCTGATAGTAGTTTAGCTGATTTATATGATACTTTAACCATGCCTCCAGACTTAGTAAAAGCTCATAATAATCTTGACAAAGCAGTAGATTTATGCTATAGATCGCAACCTTTCACCAATGAATTAAACCGCATGGAATTTCTGTTTAATCTTTATGAAAACTTAAATACTCCTTTACTAAAAATCGAGAAGAAAAAACGAAATAGTAAGAATAATCACTTATAGAATAGGTTAATATTATTTAACAGAGAAATTATGATTGATTAGAAATTTATGCAGTTAACCAGTCAAGAAATTAGTAATTATCGAGATCAATTAGCGGAATGTGAATCTGCTATGATGGCATTAGATATAATTGAAGATGCCGAGGGTGATTTAGAAGATGGTGCAACTTCTATCGCTTTGGCTATCGGGCAAACTCCTGATAGAATAGATTGGTTAGAAGGTTGGGCGAAACGTTGTCGAGTAGCTATTTGTGAGGAAAATTTACGCTCTGATTTACAAGATAATTACATTGAAACCGCTTTTAACTATTTATTAGAGAAAAAAATTTGCCCCCCTTTGCTAATTACTCCCGTTATAATTTATGTAATTAAACAAGGAATTCATCAATTTTGTGAGCCTCTTTCTTATCAATTAGAAGTTAAAAATTAAGGAGAAAAAACATTAGTTTGGTAATTAATAGTTATTTTCTTTTTGATAGTTTTATTATTAGTTAATATTATAAAAAATGAACAAATTAAAACCAATTCAAGCTACGACAAAAATTAATGAAATTGTTAGTTTACAAGTCGCTCCTGCTAATATTATTAAAGGAGAAAATTGTTTAATTAATAGTGGTAAATTTATCGCTCATTTTGGTAAAAATCCTTTAATTGTTGGCGGTAAAAAAACTTTAAAACTAATGGAAAATTATCTTAATCCTATAGGTGAAGAATTTAATTTAACTCTCTCTTATCAAAGTTATAGCCCAGATTGCTCAGAAAATTCCTTAAAACAATTAGAAAAAGCCGTAAAATCTCATCATGCTGACGTTATCATCGGTGTTGGTGGTGGTAAAGCCTTAGATACAGCAAAATTATTAGCCTATAACTGCAACTTACCTGTTATTACTATCCCTACTTCTGGAGCAACTTGCGCCGCATGGACGGCATTGAGTAATATATATTCAGAATCTGGTGCTTTTCAATACGATGTCAGTCTCAAAAATTGCCCTAATTTACTCATTCTTGACTATAACTTAATTGCCACTGCACCTCCTCATACATTAATAGCAGGAATTGGTGATGCGATCGCAAAATGGTATGAAGCCTCTATCAGTAGCGGTAATTCCACTGCCACTTTAACCATTGCCGCCGTGCAACAAGGGAGAGTATTAAGAGATATTTTACTACAAAAATCAGAAATTGCTTTAAAAAATCCCTTGAGTGAAGAATGGAAAGAAGTGGTTGACGCAACAGTATTATTAGCTGGAGTTAGCGGTGGTTTAGGAGGAGCAAGTTGTCGCACAGTCGCAGCTCATGCCGTACATAATGCTTTAACCCATCTTCCTGAAGTGCATCATCAGTTACACGGTGCAAAAGTAGCTTATGGTATTTTAGTACAATTGCGATTAGAAGAAATAGTGACGAATAATCAACTAGCAACCACCGCCAGACAACAGTTAATCAAATTTTACCGTCAGATTGGCTTACCTTGCACTTTAGAAGATTTAGGCTTAAATAACATTACTTTAGCTCAATTGCGTCACTGTGCCGAACTTACCTGTCAACCTTCATCGGATATTCACCGTTTACCTTTTACTGTAACTCTTGAAGAATTAACAGCGGCGATGGTTTCCACTACAGTATAAAGAAAATTAGACATAATGCCTCTGAATTGGAATACATCCCTTTAAATCCCCCAAAATTGGAATACGCCCCTAAATCCCCAATAATGGGGACTTTTATTAATAATTTCCCTAAAATTATAAGTTTTTTTCGGAGTTTATGACTATAATAATAAAGGGTATTTTTTTTTGTTTATACATTATTTAATTCTTAAATTTTTGAAAAAATATGAGTGATTCTTGGACAATTAATGATAGTAATAAACTATATCAAATAGAGGGATGGGGTGAGCCTTATTTTGCTATTAATGAGGAAGGAAATATAACGGTTTCTCCTCGTGGAAATGATTATAAAATAGATTTATTTAACTTAGTAGAAAGTCTCAAAAAAAGAGATATTCACTTACCTTTATTAATTCGGTTTTCTGATATGTTAGACGATCGTTTAAAACGGTTACATGAATGTATGAATGAAGCTATCTCTCGTTATAATTACAGAAATGTTTATAGAGGAGTTTTTCCCGTTAAATGTAATCAACATAGACAGTTAGTAGAGGCAATTGTTGAGTATGGAAAACCTTATAAATTTGGTTTAGAAGTTGGTTCAAAACCAGAGTTAATGATAGCTTTAGCAACTTTAGATATTGATAAAACAGGAGAAACTTTATTAATTTGTAATGGTTATAAAGATGAAGATTATCTCGAAACTGCTCTTTTAGCTCAACAATTAGGACATAATTTAATTATCGTCATTGAGCAAATAAGTGAGTTATTTATTATACTTAAATTGAGCAAAAAATTACAATTAAAACCTCAATTAGGTGTTAGGGCAAAACTACAATCGAAAGGTTCAGGGCATTGGGGTAATTCTACAGGAGAAAAAGCTAAATTCGGTTTAACAATTCCCGAAATTGTCACAGTAATTAATAAGTTAAAAAATGACCATAAATTAGATTGTTTACAATTGTTACATTTTCATATAGGTTCGCAAATTTCTTCCATTGCCGTGATAAAAGATGCCATCCGAGAAGCAAGTCAAATTTATGTGCAATTATCGAAAATGGGCGCAGGGATGAAATATTTAGATGTTGGCGGTGGTTTAGCCGTGGATTATGATGGCTCAAAAACGAATTTTTATGCCTCAAAAAACTATAATATGCAAAACTATGCTAATGATATTGTGGCAGCTATTCAAGAGGCTTGTGACGAGAATGACATTCTACCTCCTATTTTAGTTAGTGAAAGTGGCAGAGCTATCGCTTCTCATCAATCTGTGTTAATTTTTAATGTGGTAAGTAGTAATAATCCGCCTTTGGAAGTGCCTGAAAAAAGTGTTGAAAAAGAGCACTTAATTATTCGTAATTTGTGGGAAACTTATAATAGTATTGATGCAGAAAACTATCAAGAAATGTATCATGATGCAGTGCAATTTAAAGAAGAAGCTATTAGTTTATTTAACTTTGGTTATCTTAATTTAAGTGAGAGGGCAAAAGCTGAAAAATTATATTGGGGATGCTGTCATAAAATTTATGAAATTACTAAAAATCAAACCTATGTTAGCGATGATTTAAACGAGTTAAATGATTTAATGATTGCTACTTATTATATGAATTTATCTGTATTTCAATCAGCTCCTGATGCTTGGGCAATTGATCAATTATTTCCTGTTTTACCTATTCATAGATTGAATGAAAAGCCAACAATGAAAGCTATTTTAGCTGATTTAACTTGTGATAGTGATGGTAAAATTGATAAGTTTATTGATTTATTAGATGTTAAAAATTATCTTGAATTACACACTTTAGAAGCTAAAGAAAATATTAATATCAATAACTCTGAAAATACCGATTTTAAACCTTATTATTTAGGAATGTTTTTAGTAGGTGCTTATCAAGAAATTATGGGTAATTTACATAACTTATTTGGAGATATAAATGTTGTGCATATTGAAAGTAAAGAAGATAATTATATCATTAAATATGTTGTCAAAGGAGATACGGTGACGGAGGTTTTACAATACTTAGAATACTCCGCCGAAGATTTACGAGAAAAACTCCGTTGTTTAACGGAAAAAGCATTAAAGGAGAATCAAATTGATTTAGAAAAATCACAACTTTTAATCAAAAATTATGACGAAAATTTACGCAGTTATACTTATCTTAGTTAATTCAGTTAAAAGTAAAACGAGAAGCTAAAGAAAAAATGCCAAATATTAATAAAACTCCACCACTTAAAGGATTTATCCACTGAGTAATAATTCTTAAATTTAGAAAACTTTTTAATGTACCTGTAAATGTACCTGCTAAAATCAAAGGAAAAACATAACCCATTGCATAACTAACCAGAAAAACTGTACCTAATACTAAATTTTTACTATTAGCAATATATGCTAGTAATGTTATTAAAACTGGAGTACTGCAAGGAGAAGCAATTAAGCCAAATGTTAACCCTAATAAATAAGATTTTAAGCTATCTGGAAAGTTATCTTTTATCCAATTTGAGGTATCCCAATTAGGTAATTTTAAAGGTATTATTTCTAATAAATTTAATCCCATTATAATGGCGATGGCACTTACAAAAATAGGTAAACCTGTACCAATTTGCCCGTAAACTTTACCTAGTAATGCCGCAAAAATGCCGAGAATAGCCAAAGTGGTGGCTAAACCGAGGGCGAAATAAGTAGATTGAATGAAAGAAGAAAATTTACCTTTATTGTCATAACCGCCGATATAAGCAACAGTGAGAGGAAGCATGGATAACATACAAGGGGTTAAACTGGTGATTAATCCCATCAGAAAAATAATGCCAACACTAAAAATAGTGACTTGATTTAGTTGATTATTGACTAATTGATTAGCTAATTGTTGCAGTTGATAAAGTTGTGTGGAAATTGAGTTAAAAATCATTATAATAGCCGTAGAAATTTAATTATTTTTATTCCTAATTTCTAATTCCTTATGATTATAAAATTTTACTTGATTTCTACCATTTTCTTTAGCAAAATATAAAGCATTATCCGCAATTTTAATTAAAGATTCAATGGAAGATTCACAATCAGGAATGATACTAGCAACACCTAAACTAATAGTTACATATTCACTGATATTTGATTTTTCATGAGGTATGTTTAATTTTTCTATTTCTTCTCTCAAATTTTCAGCAATTTTTATTGCACCTTCTTTGGGTGTATTAGGTAAAATAACAGCAAATTCTTCACCACCATAACGTGCTAAAATATCAGAAGATCTCTTAACTACATTATTCATTGTTTTTGCCACTGTTATTAAACAACTATCTCCTTTTTGATGACCATAAAAATCATTATAAGGTTTAAAATAGTCCACATCACATAAAATTAAAGATAAGTATTGTTTTTCTCGACAATTACGTTCCCATTCTTGGGTTAAAATATTATTAAAATAATGGCGATTATAAACTCCTGTTAAACCATCAATAGTAGCTAATTTACTTAGCTTTAATTCTAGTTTTTTCCTGACAGTAATATCTCTAACCGTGACAGAAAAACCATCCCCTAATTTTACGGCGATAAAGTGAAACCATTTTTGTTCATTTTTATGATTATATTTTATATCTTGCTCTAAAGATTTACCTGTTTCTACTACTTGAATAAATGCTGTAAATAATTCAGGTTTAATTTTATTTATAAATTTTTTAAAAATTAACTTTCCTGTTAAATCTTCTGGTTGACTATTAAATATTTGAGCGGTAACAGGATTAACAACAATACAACGGAAATCGATAATTTTACCTGTTTTTGTGTCTCTTACTGCTTCTAAGGCAGCAATACCATCAAGGGAAGCATTTAAAATACTAGAAATTAAAGCCCTAGATTGATATAAAATTGCTTCAGCTTCTTTCCGTTGACGAATTTCTTTTCTTAACAATTGATGCTCTTTTTCTAATAATTCTCTTTCTTTTGCTAATAATTTTCGCTGAGTTTGAATAGTTAATTGACTGGTGATTCTTGCTAATACTTCTTCTTCTTGAAAAGGCTTTGTTACATAATCAATACCTCCTATTTCAAAGGCTTTTATTTTGTCAAAAACATCACTTAAGGCACTAATAAAAATCACAGGAATATCTTTAGTTTTATCATAAGATTTTATTCTTTTGCATACCTCATAACCATCCATATTTGGCATTAAAATATCCAATAAAATTAAATCAGGAGGCTGAGATTGTGCCGCCATAATTGCACTTTCTCCATCAGATGCTTTTTTTACTTTATAATTTCTTCCTTCCAACATTTTTGATAAAACTCGCAAATTTGCTGGTTGATCATCTACTATTAAAATACTTTCTATTAAATTTTCTTCGGAAGTAAGATTAAATTCTTTCATTTGTATATTTTAATAATTAATGAATAATTGACCATTTATCAGAAAATTTATATAACTTTAATTTAAGGCTGTAAAATGTCAGTATTTAACTTTTATGTATAAAAATCAAAATATTAATTTAATGGCTTTAATTACTTATTCTTAATTCTCCATCAGTTTTCGGATTTTCTTAAGTTGGAAATTATCTACTAAATTAGTTAACTTGTCAATTAAAATATTATACTGTTGAGGAATTTGTGCAATTAATTCTAAGATTAAATCATCATCAAGATCCACCGATGCTTGGTATAATTCCTCTATCCATGATGATGGCATTATTTTTAACTCCTCTACTGTCAACGGTTGATTATGAGTAACAGTATCCCCTTGACTTTCTTCTTCATAAATATATTCTACTCCCAGATGTTTAGCCATGGCCTCAAAGATAACGGATTCTCGAAAAGGTTTTCTGATAAAATCATCACATCCTGCGGATAAAATAACCGCTTTTTCTTCCTCCAAAACACTGGCAGTTAAAGCAATAATAGCGGTAGCATTGCCTTTTATTGTACCTTTAATATATTGAGTTGCTTCATAACCATCCATCACAGGCATTCGCATATCCATCCAAATTAAATGAGGATTCCATTCTTCCCAAATTTCAATAGCTTCTTTACCGTTAGCGGCTTCTTTCAATTCAAATCCCAATGGTTGCAATAATTTTATTACTAATAAGCGATTAATTGGGCGATCATCAACTACAAGAATGCGATAACGTTGTTTTTGAGATTTTAATGCAATTACATGACGTTTATTTGTACGTTGCTCAATTTCTATATCTCTAGCTTCTACAACTTTCCCCGCAATATCGAAACTAAAAATACTCCCTTTACCTACCTCACTTTTGATGGTAATATCACCCCCCATCAACTGTACAAATTTACGACTAATAGGCAACCCTAAACCTGTGCCTTCTTGAGAGTTTCTACCGACTTCTGTCTGAGTAAAGGCTTCAAAAACTTTGCTTAAATCTTCCTCCGCAATTCCTGGGCCTGTATCTTCTACGGCAAAATGAATATAAGTTTTTTCTGCTTCTGACATTCGAGGGGATAGAGAAACAAAGACATTTACTCCTCCTTCTTCGGTAAATTTGATGCCATTATTGATGAGATTAATTAATACTTGACGCAATTTAGTTTCATCTGTAGAGATATATTGCGGTACATTTTCCTCTCTTTCAAAAGTTAGTTGTAAATTCTTTTCATCGGCTTTTAATTGCAATAAATCCTCAATTTCTTCTAATAAAACATAAAAATCAACATTTTTCTCATTTAAACTCATTTTTCCTGCTTCTATCTTCGATAAATCGAGAATATTATTAATTAAATTTAAAAGATAGTTGCCACTACGATTAATAATAGTTGTGTTCTCTAAGTGATCAGGAGGTAAACTTTGTGATCGCATCATAATTTGAGAAAAACCAAGAATAGCATTCATGGGGGTGCGCAATTCGTGACTCATATTCGCTAAAAAAACACTTTTAGCTTGATTAGCTATTTCAGCTTTTTCCTTAGCGATGGCTAATTCTAAATTTCCTGCTTGAAGTTGAGAAGTGGATTTTTCCAGAGATTCAATAACTTGATTATAACGAGTAGCAATATGTCCTACTTCTGTAAAAGGCTCAACGGGTACACGCAAACTAAGATTTTGAGTCTTTACTTGCTCATCCATAGCTATAAGTAAATCATATACTTCCGTTCTTGCTCTATGCTCAGAGACATTTAGTCCTATATTTTCATCTTCTATAGATACCCGTAAAGGAAAGAAATGGTTAGTAAAATTGAGTAATAACCAAGCAATGCCAAAAGTCCATACAAAACAGACTAAAATTCCTAATAATTGCACTAATAACTGCTCAAAAGAGGTTAAACCCGTGCCTAATAACTCAGGCTTTCCGAAGATTGCCACCGCTAAAATTCCCCAAGTGCCACCAACACCATGTACTGCTACCGCATCCACAGCGTCATCTATTTTACGTTTTTCTAATTGTGCCTTTGCAAATAACATCAAATAAGCACCAATAGCGCCAATAATTACCGCTTCAGGAGTTGAAACCACATGACAAGAAGCCGTAATAGAGACTAAACCAGTAATAGTGCCATTCATCAAAAATTCTACTTCAGGAAGTTTATATTTTCGCCACCCAAAAAAACAACCGCTAATCATCCCACCAACACCAGCCATGAGAGTATTAACTAAAATTCTCGGCACTTGGTCATTAAAAACAAAAATACTACCACCGTTAAAGCCAAACCAAGCAATCCATAATAACATAACTCCTAACACCGATAAAGGCAAATTTGAGCCATTGATTTTATCCACGGAAAAACGACCGTGACGAGGGCCTATAATAAGTAAAAGGGCAAGTGATACCCAAGCACCTACGCTATGTACTACCGTACACCCGGCAAAATCCACAAAACCGAGGCTACCTAACCAACCAATAAAACCATTCTCATGGTTATCCATACCATTCCATGCCCAATGGCCAAAAATAGGGTAAATAATGCCTGAAATGAGGGCAGAAGCGATAATATAAGAGCTAAATTTTAACCTTTCCGCCACCGCACCAGAAACGATAGTGGTTGAGGTACTACAAAACATTGCTTGAAATAAGAAAAAAGCACCTAAACGAGAGTCATTATCAACATCAATAAAAAAGCCCGTAGTGCCGATTAATCCGCTTTTGCTTAAGCCAAACATTAAGCCATAACCAAACATCCAAAATAAAATTACCGAGATACCAAAATCAGCTAAATTTTTTACAGCTACATTTATATTATTTTTTGAGCGCGTTAACCCTGATTCTAAACACATAAATCCGGGTTGCATTAAAAATACTAATCCTGCACAAATTAAAACCCATTGTAAGTCAGTCATAATAATTAGGAGATAGGAGATAGGAGTTAGGAGATAGGAGATAGGAGATAGGAGATAGGAGTCTAAAGTTTTTCCGAAATTTCCCACTTATCAAGAATATCTTGAAAGAGTATTTCTTCTATCCAAGTTTTAGCTACAACGGTAAGAGGAAGGGCTAATAATAATCCAAATATACCAAAAGCCGTAGCAAAAAATATTTGAGCAAAAAGTGTTACGGCTGGTAATAAAGAGACTTTTTCTGCCATTACTCTTGGTGTTAACCAATAACTTTCGATATTTTGTACAATAAAATACCAGATTACTATAGGCATTATTTTCCAAGGATCATCTACAAGAGCGATCATAACAGGAAAAATAACGCTAGAAGTAGGACCAATATTAGGAATAAAATTGAGTAATCCTGCTAAAAGTCCATGAACTAATACTAATTTCACTTGTAAAATCCATAAACCTAAACCACTTAAAACACCAATAAAAATACAGTTAATAATAATTCCATTTAACCAACTAACTATGGCAATTTCACTTTTATTCAGAATGTCATCGATACGATAACGATAAAAAGAAGGACAAATTTTGATAAGATAATAGCGATATTTCTTCGGATTCAATAAGAAAACAATTGTTAATAAAAATAAAATTATAATTTGAAAAGTAATAATAAATACATTAGAAAAAATTGCTATAAAATTATTAAAAATTTGAGGAGTATTAAAGGTATATTGATTTATAATATTATTCAGATCATCAAAGGGTAAAAACTTTTTATATTCCCCATAATCAATAGTATTAATAAACTGAGTTATTTTTCTTGCAACACTAGGTAAAAGCTGAATCAATAATTGAAATTGCTCAATAAAAGGAGGTAAAATTAGAGTAAATAATAATGAAATAATAATTAAAAGACTACTCATAATTATTAAAATTGCCTTAACTCTTGTTAAATTAAATTGCTGTAATTTAATTACTAAACGATTTAAAACAACGGCGAAAATAATAGCTGTAAAAATTAATAGTAAAAATTGTCTAATTTCCCAAATAATATAAAGAGAAATTAAAAAACTTAAAAATCCTAAAGATTGACCAAAATTCATATAATTACTTAAACAAATATATATTTTAAAATTAATTATTGTAACAATAATACTTTTAATTGTATTTTATAAGTTAGACGATATTAATTTATAATTAATTACACAAAATTGATTTTATTTTTAATTTTGCACTTAAGTCTATTACTTATTTGTCGAAAAATAGTAGATAAACTCAAGTTTTTTTATATTTAAAAAGATTTCTTTGTGATTACTAAAAAATATTGATAAATTTATAGATAGTTTAATTAATTAATGTTCAATTTAAAAAAGTAGTCCTATGTCTTCTAAAAAATCTGATCAAATTTTATCTCAAATGGCTTTAAGTTTACTTACTCCTAGTGTTGTCATTACTCAACTTTTGGGAAATGAAATCATGAAATTATTAGAAAACATGGGGAAAGCCAGTGAAGAGATTTTTCGGGGTGAAAGATTACCTATTCTCAAAAATCATTCCTTAGATTCTAATCCATAGCCAACAAAAAACCTTCTCTGGTAAAAAATTAATTAAAAAAATGTATCCTAAAAAACTGTATCAGATTAATCATTTCAGGTAGAATCATAATATTGTACTGCGTAGCTTACCCTTATTCAAGGGAAGTTCAGAAACTGTGTTGTTTAGTCTTCAATAATTTAGCTTTGATAAAAACATGATTTAGCTTTGAATAATTTAGTCTAATCAAGATATATTTTCTGTAAATTCTTTTGTTTAAATATAACAAATACCCATAAATTAACATATATAAGAGAAAAAAATATGATGATTTCAGCCACTGCTAACTATAAAGAAGAATTGAGTATTTATTCTAGTTCAGAATTATTATTACGTCATCGACTAAAATTAATCGAAAATTTATGGGAATCAGTGTTAACAAGTGAGTGTGGAAGGGAGTTAGTGGATTTATTAGATAAGTTAAAATCTGCTTGTTCTCCAGAAGGACAAACCACAGAAATCCGAGAAATTTCCGTTAGTAAATGGATAGAACAATTAGAGTTAGATGATGCCATTAAAGCTGCGCGTGCTTTTGCTTTATATTTTCAATTAATTAATATTGTAGAACAACATTATGAACAAAGAACTCAAAAATTAATTCGTAAAACTACAACAGAAGATCAAGTAAATGCTATTCAAAATTTAGAATCTGGGAATAATCCCACTTTAGAAACCAATAACAAAGTTCAAAGTTATTTTAATCCTACGGTAAATCCTGCTAGTGGTGGTACATTTCATTGGCTTTTCCCTTATTTGCAAAAATTGAATATGCCTCCCCAGAAGATTCAGCAATTATTAGATCAATTAGATATTAATTTAGTTTTTACTGCCCACCCTACGGAAATTGTCCGTCATACTATTCGTAAAAAACAACGTCGTATTTCTTTTCTCTTGGAAAAATTAGATAGTGCAGAAGAGTCTTTTCGTGCTATGGGTTTAACTAATTCTTGGGAAGCAGAAAATTATCGAGAACGTTTAATGGCTGAAGTGCGAATGTGGTGGCGAACTGATGAACTTCATCAATTTAAACCTACTGTATTAGATGAGGTTGATTACGCTCTACATTATTTTCAAGAAGTGTTGTTTGATACTTTACCTGAGTTATCTACAAGGTTGAAACAAGCATTACATAATACTTTTCCAAAATTAAAACCCCCCACTCATAAATTTTGTTATTTTGGCTCTTGGGTAGGTGGAGATCGAGATGGTAATCCTTTTGTAACTCCAGAAGTAACTTGGTCAACGGCTTGTTATCAGCGTAATTTGGTTATAGATAAATATATAGAATCGATGACACAGCTCAATGATATTTTGAGTTTATCTTTACACTGGAGCAATGTTTTACCAGAATTATTAGATTCTTTGGAAATTGATCGCATTAGAATGCCAGAATTATACGATAAATTATATGTGCGTTATCGACAAGAACCTTATCGGTTAAAATTAGCTTACATTGAACAAAAATTAAAAAATACTCAAAAAAGAAATCAAGCCTTATCTAATCCTGAAACCCGAAAATCAATTAAATTAGCTCAAAAAGAAGATAATCTTTATCCTTCCAATCTTGACTTATTAGAAGATCTCAATTTGATCAAATCTAACCTTGAAAATACTGGTTTAAAATGTCAAGAATTAGATCATTTAATATCTCAGGTAGAAATTTATGGTTTTCATCTCACTCCTTTAGATTTTCGTCAAGATTCTTCTCGTCATTCCGATGCGCTTAACGAAATCGCCGAATATTTGGGAGTTTTAGAAAAACCTTATAACGAATTATCCGAAACCGAAAAAACTGCTTGGTTAATACAAGAGTTAAAAACCCGTCGCCCTCTTGTACCTCATGATATTCCTTTCTCCTCAGCTACCACAGAAACCATTGAAACCCTAAGGGTTTTACGAGAATTACAAACAGAATTTGGCTTAGATATTTGTCAAACCTATATTATTAGTATGACAAACTATGTTAGTGATGTTTTAGAAGTTTTATTATTAGCGAAAGAAGCTGGATTATATGATCCCATTTTAGGTACAACAAGTATTCGTATTGTGCCTTTATTTGAAACCGTAGAAGACTTAAAACGCTCACAGGCAGTGATGACAGAGTTATTTGAGTTGCCTTTATATCGTGCCTCTTTAGCAGGAGGTTATGATAATATTCCCAAATCTGCTTCTAATCTTGTTTTACCTGAATTACATCCTAAAAATTTGCAAGAAATCATGTTAGGTTATTCTGACAGTAACAAAGATTCAGGGTTTTTAAGCAGTAACTGGGAAATTCACAAAGCACAAAAAACCCTTGCTAGAGTGGGAGATAAATATAATTTAAACATCAAAATCTTTCACGGGCGTGGTGGTTCTGTAGGACGAGGAGGAGGCCCCGCTTATGCGGCTATTTTAGCTCAACCTACTTCTACTATTGATGGCAGAATCAAAATTACCGAACAAGGGGAAGTTTTAGCTTCTAAATATTCTTTACCTGAATTGGCTTTATATAATCTTGAAACTATTAGTACTGCCGTTATTCAAGCAAGTTTACTCGGTAGCGGTTTTGATGATATTGAGCCTTGGAATCATATTATGGAAGAAATTGCTACATCTTCTCGTAAAGCCTATCGTGAATTGATTTATGAGCAACCTGATTTTATCGACTTCTTTTTGTCCGTAACACCTATTGAAGAAATTAGTAAATTACAAATAAGCTCTCGCCCTGCTCGTCGTAGCAGTGGGAAAAAAGATCTATCTTCTCTCCGTGCGATTCCTTGGGTATTTAGTTGGACACAAAGCCGTTTTCTTCTTCCTGCGTGGTATGGTGTCGGTACAGCATTACAAGATTTTGTCAATCAAGAACCTGTAGAAAATTTGAAGTTATTGCGCTATTTTTATTTAAAATGGCCTTTCTTTAAGATGGTAATTTCTAAAGCAGAAATGACTCTTTCTAAGGTTGATTTACAAATGGCAAGTCATTATGTCGATGAATTAGCTTCTAATGAAGATAAAGAGCGTTTTCAGACGGTATTTAACCAAATTGCTAAAGAATACTATTTAAGTCGGGATATAGTATTGCAAATCAATGAGCAAGATCGCTTATTAGATAATGATCCTGAACTACAAAGATCGGTACAACTTCGTAACGGTACAATTGTTCCTTTAGGATTTTTACAAGTATCTCTACTCAAACGTTTAAGACAATATGCTAGTCAAGATAAAGCTGGTTTAATTCACTTCCGCTATAGTAAAGATGAATTGTTACGAGGTGCTTTATTAACTATTAATGGTATTGCCGCCGGTATGCGTAACACAGGTTGATCTAATCATAAATAATTAACAATTAACAATTAACAATTAACAATTAACAATTAAATTTTCCCTATAGTATAAAATTTGGTCTTTCTTCTTGAGTTTTAGTTAATATTGTTTCTAATTCTGGCCATTTTTTTTGTTCAATATTATCAATTATTATGGTTAAATTTTCCTGATATTCTTTTAAACAACTCAATATTTTTTCTCGGTTATATTGTGCCATCATTAACCCTAATTCTACGTTTCCTCCTCCTACTCGACTTGTATCTCTAAATCCCGAACTTGCTAATTTTTTTGCTAGTTTTACTACTTCTTCATTATCATTATTAACGCAACTATTAATCAAATTTGCACTTATCATCACTGGTAAATGCGAAATCCATGCTACTGCTTGATCATGTATCTCTGGTGTGGTTTTATATACTTGACAACCTAGCGATCGCCATATTGTAGTTACTTTATCGATAGCATCCCTAGAAGTTTGGGGTAGAGGTGTAATTACGCAAGAAGCATGATCAAATAAATGAGATTCTGCCGCCTCAATTCCCTGATTTGCCGTACCTGCCATGGGATGACTACCGACAAAATTTTGCCATAATTGTGTAGCATGGTCAACAATCTCTCCTTTTACCGAGCCTACATCCGTAATAATTGTTTCCCTAGATAAATATTTAATTATCTTCTCTATACTAGGTAAAATCTGTGCTATAGGGGTACAAATGAAAATTAGATCTGTTTGCCCCAAAATTTTAAAATCAGTACTAGCATCCTTGACTATCTTTTTTTCTATGGCAAGATTACAAGTTTTTAATTGACGAGAAACTCCCATAACATCATAACCTTGATTCGTTAAATCTAAACCTAATGAGCCACCAATTAAACCTAAACCAACAATACCTATTTTCATCATTAATTATCACTAAATTATCATTTTATTTTTTCATAACTTTTAATTCCCAAATATTAATTTTTTTAGCAATCCTCTCTTTTTTATCTAAAATCATGTTAGAAATAGTCAATTCTTTATTAAATAAATATACTTTTTAAAATGACAGAAGAATCAAGTTTTCACTTTCCTGAGTCTCACTTAAATATCTTACATCTTATTAGTGCGATCGCATGGGCTGATGGTGATTTAAGTCAGGAAGAAACTGACGTATTAATGGAATTATTTAAAGCAGATTTACCCATAGATCCACAACCCATAACTTATATTGACGAAAATATGGCACTATATGATAGTATGTCGGCTAATTCTGTTATTTATGAACAAGTACAAGAAAGAATACAAGCTGAATTAGCATTTAAAAATATTCTTGATAGTTACAGAAACAATCCAAGTTCTTTAGAAGATTTAGTAATTCTCATAGAATCTCTTGAGGATCGTTCTTTAGCGGTAAAATTAGCTTATATGGTAATTAAAGCAAGTCCAGATAAAAATGGTAACTTAATTTGTCCCCAAGAAAAAGCTATTTATCGTAAACTTATTCAATTATTAAACATTGACGGTAATTTAGTTCAAAAAATAGAATGGGAAGCAGATAAAGAATTAGAAAAATTCCAACATCCTTTTAAAGCATTTATGGAAAATGTTAAGAATATTTTGTTTAAAAAAATTGAGATTTAATCAAATAAAGGGAATGATTATATTCCCCAAAATAGACAAATTAAAATCTATAAATTGTTAATTATTTATCCATTAAGAGCGTAAATAACGGGAAAAATTATAGTTAGTATCTTGTACTCTAGCAATACGATTACTAGCGAAATCTCTGATAAAATCATGAGCGGGATAAGCCACAGTTATTAAGACAGAAATAATAGTGATTTTTTTAATTAATTTATTCATAATGGTTGAGTAATTCATGGATATAAGTGATTATTAATGTTTATCAGCATTACTCCTTCGCTATCCATCCCTGAAAAATTTTCCTTTATCAGTTTTGGTTAATGCTATGGTTAAGATCATAACATATCGCAATAAGTAATCAGCTATAAGTTTTAACAATATAGTAAGTTTAGAGACTTATTTTTTATCTTGAATTAGCATATTAATTGATTTTTAATAACTTCAAAATATTGTTGAAAAAAGTACTAATTGTTTTTGTATAAAGTCTTAATTAAATAAATCTTTCTACCATATCTGCTGCTGATTGACTAATTTCTTCTGCTAAGTTAAATAACTCTCTTCCTGTATGTAAATAATAATCATCATAGGTTAAAGTAAATCTTTCTAACTCTTCAATTCCATCGCTAATATGATTTAATCCATAGTAAAGATTAGCCGCAATACCACTATATAAACTAGGATTAGGTTGAGAAGTTAAAATGTTTTTTGCCATCTCAAAACCACGACGACAATTTTCTAAATAATTAGTAAAAATAGACATTAATTCATCATCAAAAACATCGGCGGATAAATCTTCTATCTCTTTTTCTAAAGATAAAATAATAGAATCAATCAAAGTATTAATCGGAAAATAAACGTCTTTTAACCAATGAAATTGTAAGTGTTCTTTTTTTCTTCGATTTTCTCTATCTTGTCGATAATATTGTGATGCGTGATAACTTTTATTTTGTCTATTCTCTATTAAATTATCATTTTTTTGTTTGATTTGTTGATCATAAATATAACGCTTTTTTGGATCATTAAGTACCTCATAAGCGGCATTTAATTTAATAATTTGCTCATGATTTGCATTTTTATGTTGACTATCTGGGTGAAATTGCTTTGCTAAATTTCGATAAGCCTGTTTAATTTGCGCCCCTGAAGAGTCAATTTTTATTTGTAAAATTTCGTAATAATTCATCCCTTAATCTGTCAAATCTTGAAATAAAGGTGTACTTAAGTAACGCTCTCCGAAACTAGGTTGAATCATAACAATTAGTTTACCCTCATTTTCGGATCTTTGAGCTAATTTTATCGCCCCAGCTAAAGCCGCACCAGTAGAAATTCCAGATAAAATACCTTCTTCTCGTGCTAATCTTTTACCATAAATGATAGCTTGTGTATCAGAGATAGTGATGATTTCATCAATTAAATCTAAGCGTAATACGTCAGGAATAAAACCAGCTCCAATACCTTGTATTTTATGCGCACCCGGTTTACCACCTGATAATACAGGGCTATTTTCAGGCTCAATAGCGATGGTTTTGACAGTGGATTTTTTTGATTTAAGTAACTCAGTAATCCCCGTAATTGTACCACCAGTGCCGACACCAGCTACAAGAAAATCAATTTTACCGTCGGTATCTTGCCAAATTTCTTCCCCTGTGGTTTGATAGTGAATTTGAGGATTCGCAGGATTTTGAAACTGTTGTAGCATATAAGCATGGGGAATACTATCAACAATTTCTTGCGCCCTTTGAATACAACCGCGCATACCTTCGCTACCATTGGTTAATTCTAATTTTGCCCCATAAGCGCGTAACATTGCCCGTCTTTCTTGACTCATGGTTTCAGGCATTGTCAAAATTAACTGATAACCCTTTGCGGCGGCTGTCATAGCTAAAGCAATTCCCGTATTACCCGAAGTCGGTTCGACTAAAATAGTTTTTTCTGGGTGAATTAAACCCGCTTTTTCTGCTACTTCTATCATATTAACCCCAATGCGATCTTTCACGGACGCTGAAGGATTCATGCCCTCTAATTTAATAATAATGGATGCTACACAACCTTCTGTTTGAGGAATACGGTTAAGTTTAACTAAAGGAGTTTTGCCAACTAATTCCGTGATATTATTTGCAATTTTCATATTGTTGTTGTCAAAATTAATTAATCTATATATTATGTATTTTACTTAGTCTTTGATCACAATGAAAAATTATAATTATTTATTTTAAAATGAAATTATTGACTAACTTTAGTGTATTATTTTAAGTAAATTTTAAAAAATTATCCATGAATTTAACAACACAAACTTCAAATTCTTCTCAACAAAATACTGCCTTAAAAGATATTGAAGAATTAACTATTTCTTTAGTGATTCAAAACTTTAATCCGACTCTCTTAAGTTATGATTTTTTGAATATGAGTGGTATTGTGCCTAAAGAATGGGAATTAGCCTCACAACCTATTATGAATCAAAAAGGCTCACAAGTCAGTTTTAAAAATGGGCTTAACATCATAGCACAACCAAATACTATTAGTTTTATTGAAGGTTTAGGTGCAAAAGAACTTAAAGAACTTCAATTTGCAAACATTGCTCAAAAATATGTTGAAAAAATGTCTAATGCACAATATCAAGCTATAAATGTTATTTCTAAAATTATTATCCCATTTTCTGAGGATAAAGAAGGAGGCAAAAATTTTATTAATGATACATTACTTCGTAGTGGAGTTTGGCGCAATTTTGGTAATATTACCCCTCAAGCATCTGTAAACTTACTATACCAATTAGATGAATGTCAGTTAGGTGTAAATATAAACCCAGCACAACTTCAACAAGAAAAAAATATTATTTCTGCGGTTTTATTTGCAGGTAATTTTAACTATAATTTGACAACATTAAGTGACGAAGTCAAAATCACTAAATTAACAGAAAAAATTAATAATTGGGAAAAAGATTTAACAACTTTTAGAGAATTAATTTATCAAAAATTTTTACAAAAAGCCATAATAGAAAAAGCAAGTTTATTTGATACTCTTTAAAATTAATTGTAGGGTGGGCATTGCCCACAAAAACTACTAATAATAAATTCAAAAAAATCAAGAATAAAGTTTAGCAATATCTCCTAAACTTCTAGCGATAATTCCCTCACCTTTAGCCGTCATTTCCCAGTCATCATCAACACGAGTTAATTCTGCCATAATCATTCCTGTTTTGCCTTGATAACCATTTTTAGAAAGAGTATAACGGACAATTTCTTGATTATTAGTAATATTTACTAAACGTACAAAAGCATTTCCAACCTGTCCAAAATCTTGCTTTCTTTCTATCGCATTATAAATATTTACCACAAAAACTAGCTTACTAATATTACTAGGAATTAAGGGTAAATTTACATTGATTTCCTCATCATCACCACTGCCTGAGCCCGTTAAATTATCACCTAAATGATTAATAGCAGAAGAATGATGACGTAAATTACCGAAATAAACTATCTCACTATTCGACTTAAGTTTACCTCTCGAATCTAAACATAAAACTGAAGCATCTAAATCAAAATCTGCTTGAAATAAACCTCCTAATAAACCGCTTTTTTTTGCCACATCCCAACCTAAACCGCACATTAATTGTTGTAGTTTTGGTGCTTCTTTTTTAAGAGAAATTTTTTGCCCTTTTTGTAAGTTAATAGCCATGATATTTAGTTGATATTAAAGGTTAAATTGTTGCTTATTATTTATTATTGATAACGATTTAGTAACGACTCCAAGCCACCTTGATAACCAGCACCAACGGCATTCATGCGCCATTCACCATCTTTACGATAGATTTCAGCCATAATTAAAGCCGTTTCAATGGAAAAATTTTCTTCTAAGTCATAACGTAAAATTTCTTCTTTGGTTTCTACATTAACTAACCTTACAAAAGCATTTCTTACCTGCCCAAAATTATGCCCTCTTTTTTCCGCTTCATGGATAGTGACAGTTATAACTATCTTACTAATATCTGCTGGAACTTTTCGTAAATCCGCAATAATTCCTTCGTCATCTCCTTCCCCTTCACCCGTGAGATTATCTCCCATGTGTTTAATGGATTTTTCAGGATCTGGACTGGTAAGATTGTTATAAAAAATAAAATGCTTTTCTGAAATTAGTTTTTCATTGGAGTTTAAAAGGAATATAGAAGCATCCAAGTCAAAACTTCCACCAGTATCTGTTACATTGGTATCCCAACCTAAACCAATAAATGCCGCCGTTAATCCGGGTGCGACTTTATCTAACGAAACTCTTTGCCCTTTGCTTAAAGATATTGCCATAATTAATTAATAGTTGATATTTAATTTATATTTCCTAATCGACATCTCCAAAAAAGAAATTTAAAATCAATTCTTATTTAGAAATTATCAATTATTGTTGTCATTGCCTGTTAGCTAACTTCTGAAAGAAGTCTAATGGTTTATTGATAACGATTAACCAAAGCCTGTAAACCACCTTGATAACCAGCGCCAACAGCATTCATACGCCACTCACCATCTTTACGGTAAATTTCAGCCATAATCAAAGCCGTTTCAATGGAAAAATTTTCTTCTAAGTCATAGCGTAAAACTTCTTCTTTGGTTTCCACATCTACCAATCTAACAAAAGCATTTCTTACTTGCCCGAAATTTTGCCCTCTTTTATCCGCTTCATGAATAGTTACGGTTACAACAATACGAGCAACATCCGCAGGTACTTTTCTTAAATCAACAATAACAACTTCGTCATCGCCATCCCCTTCTCCCGTTAAGTTATCACCCATGTGTTTAACGGATTTTTCGGCATCTGGACTGGTAAGATTATTATAAAAGATGAAATGCTCGTCAGATATTAGTTTTTCTTTAGCATTTAACAAGAATACTGACGCATCCAAATCAAAGTCATGACCTGTATCAGTTACATTCGTATCCCAACCTAAACCAATAAAAGCCGCATTTAATCCGGGTGCGATTTTGTCTAAGGAGACTCTTTGCCCTTTTTGTAATGAAATTGCCATAATTTTTTTTACACTAGAATTTGCTTCTATTTATATATCAGTCTCGTTTTTCTATTTTATGCAATATTCACAAAAAATTTTTGTCAATAATATGTATTTTATAGTGATGTTTTGAATAATTCTAAAACTTTTTCCCATGCGTCTTGTGCTGATTCTTGATGATAACTTGCCCTAGCGTCGCAAAAAAAGCCATGATCTGCATTAGAATAACGGAAGATTTGATGAGAAATGTTATCTTTTTGTAATTGAGTCTCAATTTGTGCAACTTGTTCAAGGGGGATACTAGGATCTTTTTCGCCGTAGAAACAATATATTTTGCCTTTTATATCTTTTGTTTTATCAATAGTAGCAAAATTTTCATTTGGACACCAGTTAGCAATTCCTGCACCATAAAACGAGGCTGTAGCTTTAATATCTGGTAAGGTTGCTGTTAAATAAACTACAAGTCCACCGAAACAAAAACCAATACTACCAACCCCAGTTTTTTTGACTTGAGGTAATTGATACAAATAATCTACGGTAGCTTGAATGTCGCTCAATAATTCTTCAGCTTTTGTATTGTCTTTATATTTTTTACCAATCTCGATAGCTTCAGGGGTATAACCTGCGGTAAAATTAGGCGCTTGACGTTGATAAATAGCAGGTGCGATGGCAATATAACCTTCTTTAGCAATTCTACAGGTAACATCTTTAATATGATCATTTACGCCGAAAATTTCTTGAATAACAATAACTGCAGGTAAAATTTCCTTAGTATCTGGTTGTGCTAAAAAACCTTGAATTTGTAAATCTTTATTTGGAATAATAACGTTAGAAGTAATAATATTCATAAATATTTAATAGGAGTTAGGAGTTAGGAGTTAGGAGTTAGGAGTTAGGAGTTAGGAGTTAGGATAATAAACTTAGGTTAAAGTTAAATAATTTTTATTATCAATTACAAATGTTTATCTTAGGTTATATTATCTAAATAAATACAATTAATTTTTACTAATAGAAACAGCTTCAGTTAAAAATATACTTGCTTTTTCAGCAACATTATCACGAACTTTCATCGAATATAATTTGATTAAATTATCCGCAATAAAAGAATCTCTGACAATTAATTTATCTCCCGAATTAAAATTAGTTTCATAAAAAACCTCTTTTATTCCAGCGGAAATAATCAACTTTAAACAAGAAATACAAGGCTCAAGAGTAACATAAATAGTTGCCCCATCGGTAGCAATACCGTGTCTGGCAGCTTGGGCGATAGCATTGGCTTCCGCATGAACCGCACGAGATGGTAAAATTTTACTAGCATCACAACTACTTAAACCCTCATAACAGAAACCTTGGGCGGTGCAATGAATTGAGCCTGATGGAGAGGCATTGTAACCCGTTGCTAATACTTGACGATTTTTGACAATAACTGCACCAACGGGAAAAGCTAGACAAGTTGAGCGTGTAGCGGCTAACTTTGCCATTAACATAAAGTATTCATCCCATGTCGGTCGATGTGCTTCTCTATCTTCCATTAATAATTCCTAATTTTTAGTGCTTCATTCCTAATTGTTCTAAGGCTAAATCAATATTATCACGAACGGATCGTGCAGAATTATGAAGGATTTTTCTTTCTTCATCGGTGAGATTAATTTCGACAATTTGCTCAACCCCTCCACATCCTAAACGACAAGGCACACCTAAATAAATATCTTTTAAGCCATATTCTCCTTGAAGATAAACAGCAGCTGGTAATAACCGAGATTGATTTAATAATACTGACTCAATCATGTGAAATGCGGAAGAGGCAGGGGCGTAATAAGCACTACCAGTTTTTAACAGTTTAACAATTTCTGCACCCCCATCTCTGGTGCGTTGTACTAATCTTTCGATAGTTTCTGTATCCATTAATTCGGTGATGGGAATACCACTTATCGTACAATAACGAGGTAATGGTAGCATTAAATCACCATGACCACCTAATACCATACTTTGAACATCATTAAAAGATACTCCTAATTCCATAGCTATAAAAGCCTGTAAACGAGTAGAATCTAAAACTCCAGCCATACCTACTACTTTATTAGCGGGTAAATTAGTCGTTTTCCACACTAAATAAGTCATGACATCCAGAGGATTTGTTATTACTAAATAAAGTGCGTTAGGGGAATAAACAAGGCATTTTTGAGCGGCTTCGGTAACGATTTTTGCGTTTATTTTTAATAAGTCATTCCTCGTCATACCCGGTTTACGGGCAATTCCTGCGGTGATAACTACTACATCAGAATTTACCGTATCTTTATAGTCGTTTGTGCCGACAATACTACGATGGTGAAACTCTAAACCTGTTGCTTGGGTTAAATCAAGGGCAATACCTTGGGGTAAACCTTCCACAATATCTAATAAACAAGCGTCAGCAAGATTACTTTCAATGACTTTTTGGGCTAAAGTTTTACCAACGTTACCTGCACCGATAATGGATACTTTGGGAAATTTATTACAGAGGGGAAAAGTTTGAGATTGAGTCATAAATTAGTCAACTAATTCGAGATGGTCTAGTTTTAACCATACACTAGGAGTAGGGGTATAAAATTTTACCAAAGCATAATCTTCATTAAAATCTAAAATTTCTCCTTTACTTTCAAAAAGATAAGAAGGAAAACGATTGTCACTGGCTTTGGCTTCTAAGCTATTTTCTAACTTTTCTCGAATTGCCTTTACAAATGCACCTTTTTTTACTTTAATTGCCATAATCTTTATTTTCAAACTATTTGTGATGATTCTGCACTTATTTTGCCATAATTTGATAACCAAGAATCAATATTTAATTAAAATCTCCCTTTTTTAGCAATCTTATTTAAGTCGTAAGAAAATAATCAGTTAATTTCCCCAAAATTCGGGGTTAAGGAGGGAAAATTTTCATTAATAATTTAGGAATTTTATCGTCAATTCTTGAGTTAAATTAGTTAGAAAGATCTCAATGTAAGTCACGCTATACTAAAAGATTAGGTTTAACTATAATAATTTTTATCTGCACAAACTATGAATGAAAAAAAACGTCTTTATAATATTACTACCTTTGGCTGTCAGATGAATAAAGCAGATTCTGAGCGCATGGGAGGTATATTAGAAAATATGGGTTTTGAATTTACCGAAGATCCTAATAATGCTAATCTGATTGTTTATAATACTTGCACTATTCGAGATAATGCCGAGCAAAAAATTTATTCTTATTTAGGCAGACAAGCACAACGTAAACATCAAGAAACAGATTTTACTTTAGTTGTATCTGGATGTGTTGCGCAACAAGAAGGAGAAAATCTATTAAGACGTATTCCTGAGTTAGACTTGGTTATGGGACCGCAACACGTTAATAGACTAGATAGCTTACTAGAGCAAGTTTTTGCTGGTAATCAAATTGTAGCGACTGAACCTATCCACATTTACGAAGATATTACGAAACCTCGCCGTGAAAGTAAAGTTTCTGCTTGGGTAAATATTATTTATGGTTGCAATGAAAGATGCACTTATTGCGTAGTGCCAAATGTTAGAGGTGTAGAACAATCTAGGACTCCTGAATCTATTAAAGCAGAAATTGAGGAAGTTGCTCGTCAAGGTTATAAAGAAGTTACTTTGTTAGGACAAAATATTGATGCTTATGGACGTGATTTAGAAGGTACTACAGAAACAGGCAGAAATTTATATACTTTTACTGATTTATTATATTATATTCACGATGTAGAAGGTATTGAGCGTATTCGTTTTGCCACTTCTCACCCTCGTTATTTCACTGAGCGCTTAATCAAAGCTTGTCATGAATTACCCAAAGTGTGCGAACATTTCCATATCCCTTTTCAGTCTGGAGATAATGATATTCTCAAAGCCATGAAACGAGGTTACACCCATGAGCGTTATCGTCATATTATCTCACTCATTCGTCATTATATGCCTGATGCTTCTGTTACTGGTGATGCTATTGTCGGTTTTCCGGGGGAAACTGAAGCACAATTTCAAAATACTTTATCCTTAGTTAATGATATTGGTTTTGATCAATTAAATACAGCCGCTTATTCTCCTCGCCCAAATACTCCTGCTGCTTTATGGGATAATCAAATTAGTGAACAAGAAAAAAGCGATCGCTTACAACGATTAAATCATTTAGTATCTATTAAGGCAGCAGAAAAATCTCAACGATACTTAAATCGTGTGGAAAGAGTATTAGTAGAAGATGTTAACCCTAAAGATACCAGTCAAGTTATGGGTAGAGTTGAAGGTAATCGCTTAACCTTTTTTAAGGGTGATATAACAAGTTTAAAAGGTAAAATCTTACCAGTAAAAATAACACAAGTTCGTTCCTTTAGTTTAACTGGTGAGAGAGTATTTTAAATAAATATAAAAGACACAAGACAATTCTGGAGAAGTCTAAAGTACAGTTAAAATTGTGATTAAGGATAGTTTGCAAATTATTTCTTAACCACAAATACGTAACATAATATTATCATGACTCAAATATTAGAAGTTAACTTAATTGACGTTTTAAATAAACTCGATGCTAAGATTGATAGGTTAGATCAAAAAATAGATCATATTCAAAATGATTTAACCACCGTAAAAATTGATGTTGAAAAACTGAAAACTCAGAATGAACAAATAGTTAAACGTTTAGACTCTACAGATAAGCGTTTTGATAATATTGAAAGTCGCTTAAATACCATAACCATAGGTTTTTTAAGTATTGTTGGTGTTTTGGTTACAGGCTTATTAGGAATTATCGGAAAATTAGCGTTTTTTCCTAATCCATAAACTCAATCACAACAAGAATAATCTTTAGTTAATCAAAACAATAGTAATTCAAAAAAATTGAAACATTAATTTAAGGAGTGAATTTTGATGATTATTCTCCATTTAGTTTTAGAAAATAATTTTTTTTCTGTGACTGATTTTTGCTAAATTTTTAAGAATAATGTGGGCATTTTCCACCTAAATAATTGTTAATTGTTTAATATGACCAAAATTA
Source organism: Geminocystis sp. (assembly GCF_041753295.1). Lineage (NCBI taxonomy): Bacteria > Bacillati > Cyanobacteriota > Cyanophyceae > Chroococcales > Geminocystaceae > Geminocystis > Geminocystis sp. The sequence continues at coordinate 3,309 of NZ_JBGSUU010000107.1, read as the reverse complement.
TCGCCCATTTAGGGCCTAAAGGTACTTATTCAGAAGTTGCTACTCTTTTTTATGCTCAACATTTACAACAAAAAATGGGTATTAAGTCTGAATTATTGCCCATTCCTAGCATTTCTCAAACTTTACGCACTTTAGTTGATGGTAAAGCTGATATAGCGGTTGTACCTGTGGAAAATTCCATAGAGGGTACAGTAGCCATGACTCTTGACACTCTTTGGGAACTCAAGGGACTACATATTCAACAAGCCATAACTATTCCTATTGTCCATAATTTATTATCCAAAGCTACGACTATCTCTGATATTCAAACCATTTACTCTCATCCTCAAGCCTTAGCACAATGTCAAAAATGGTTAGAAAATAATTTACCCCAAGCTATTTTAATCCCTAGTAATTCTACCACTGAAGCCTTACATCATCTTAATAATGAACCTTCTGTTGGTGCGATCGCATCTTCAAGGGCAGCACATTTGTATGATTTACCGATCAAAAAAGAGAATATTAATGATTATCCTGATAATTGTACCCGTTTTTGGATAGTCCGTCGAGAACCTCATGAGGATGGAAATAATATTTCTTTAGGATTTGCTTTTCAAGCTAACACCCCCGGAGTTTTGGTAAAACCGCTACAAATTTTTGCTGATAAACAGATAAACTTAACTAAGATAGAATCAAGACCAACAAAAAGATCTTTAGGAGAATATTTGTTTTTTGTGGACTTAGCAGGAGATACCTCTGGAGAGACTATTCAATCAGCTTTACAAGAATTAGCTAAAGTGACAAAAGTTTTAAAAGTATTAGGCAATTATGACATTATCAAGATTGATCATCAAGAAATAAGCCAATTTTAAATCAATTATTCTTACTATCTCCTAGCTTATTTTCGAGACAAATTAGAGCTAAAAACTAACAAATTAAACCATAACTTAGGGTTAGACTGGGGTAGCCATGAGTTTTGTTTTTCTAACCAATGACTAAACCATTGACTAAATAATAAATTTTTGAAAGCATCCACAGTAAAAGCATTATAAGCCACTAACCAGCGCAATATATCTTTACTTCCTGCCATTTGCCATATCCATAATAATAAAGATGGATTTTTGGTGGCGGCTTTTAAGGCTAAACGGTTGAATGTAAGCCAATCTGTTTTGTCTTTAATAAAAGTATCTGCTGTTTTTGGTTCGTCGGCAAGTAAGCCAAAGAAAGTATTTAACATGGAATTTACCCGTTGTGGTGGTAAAGTTTTATGGGTGGGAATCATCATTCCTTTTGAGAATAACCATGTTACTGCAATATTGCTTTGATAGGCTTGAATTTGATTTAAAGATTCGCCATCTAAGAGGTTATATTTTAAAGCATAGTCTAATAAACTGGTTAATTTGCCTAAATTTCGCACTAATGAACCAAATCCAGTAAAAATTAAGGGTGATTGTAAAGAAGCCGCATCCCCAATGGCTAATACTCTATCTGTTGCTATTTTACTGTCTCCTTTTTTGATGGTAAACTTACCCGGTATATAACCAAAAGTTGGCTTTTTCCATGTTAATTTTTCCATGTCACAACGACGATATTCAGGTAAAATAGTAAAAAAATCTTCATACATTTCCAATAATGAACCCGGATTATCAGGGTGTACTTGATGATAATGGAATAGATAAATTGTAACTTCATTACCTTCGGCAGGAAATAACTCCCAAATCAATTGTCTTCCTCTGGATATATCTCCGTGAGAAAATAAAACATCACCATAATTCCTATCCCACACTTCTGGATTTAAACCTTCTACAACTGCCCCCACCGTAGGGCAAACACTATCAAAGGCTTGATTTTTCGACATTTGCCATGAAAGAGGGGAAGCTGTACCCATAGCATCAATTAATAGTCTAGCGGTGGTTTCTTTTTCGTCTCCTGTGGTTAAATTAGTGGTATTAATAGTCACTAAATCTTTGCCAATAGTTGCACGATTAAATTCTGTTTCTTCCCAAATTTCTGCACCATATTCCTTTAATTTTTCTCCACATAAAGTTAATAATTTAGTGGTATCTATAGCAATATTCAACACTGTTGGTGTGTGTAAAATTTCTGCTTTTAAATTAGGTGGATTATTACTATCAAAAAACTTACTGAAACCGTCTTTATATTCTGCGGCAATAATACAATCAAATTCTTTTTTTGTAAATAAATCTAAATCAATTAAAACTTGAAATTCTTGGCGAGAAATATTCCATTCTCGATTCATTCTTCCAAATTTTAAACGTTCAATTAATAATACATGATAGCCTAGTTTAGCCATTAAAGCTGCATGAATTGCCCCTAATGCACCGCCAATGTAAACTAAATCATAGTCTGCTTTTCCTATGGTTTCATTCTTAAATAAAACTTGTTTAAAAGTAGTTTTAACTTTATTTTTAATGCTTTCTCGCCATTTTTTTTCCCACCAATAAACTCTAGTTAAATCATATTCTCCTTGAGGCATTTTTTGAAAAAATTTAACCGTATTTGGATAATAAGATTCTAGGGCAGAAAATATCGATTGATTAGTTAAATCTATAGTAGGTAATAAGGGATAATTAGGCGGAAATTTTTGATTAATTGCTTTTTCTAATTCTTTTTTTATTTTATTTTCTGTTATTACTTGTTTTTCACCCCAACGGAACATTTTTAAGTACGTAGTTCGTTGCAATGTCCATGTAAAGATTGACAATTCATGATTGTCTGCTAATTCTAAACGAATGCCATCAGCCGTATTTATTTTTTTCCCTTGAGATGGTTGCCAGATATTTTGTAACCAATCACAAATTATTTGAGGATTAGGGTTAGGAATTTCTAAATATAATACTTCGTTTATTTTCATCGGTATAACTCGTCAATTAAAATCTTAATTATCAATTACTATTCATTATCTAATCATAAACTCAGTTCGATCTAAAATTTTCAGTAAGGCTAGGAGTAAAAAGTAAAGTCTTTATGGTGATTTATTAACTCAATTCAAGGAATATGGTATCAAAGAAGTACAGTTTTATGATCCAATTTTAGCGTGGGCGATGGATGCTTTTCGTCTCTCAACGGCGATAACTTTCAACCTAAAGTTTGGTAAAGGGTATGATCAATAAATAATATATCATGAACGTTGAGTTACTCTTCATTTAACTCAAACTATTATAGAGAATTGACATTCTCCCGTCACCAAATCAAAGATTATGGTGAGGGATTCTAACTTCAACCACCTAACTTATCAATCAAGTTTTCACTCAATTGACAGAGGTTAATGTGTCCGTTAGCGTTTACCAGTTCAAGACTGGAAGTTAG